>JADFTG010000256.1 GCA_022560365.1 Chloroflexota bacterium
TTTACCGAGAGTTCCTGAATCGTTATCCCGATGTGGCGTATGCACCGGAGATCCAATGGAACCTTGTGAGGCTTCTGGCGGCTGAGATCGACAGCCAGCATAGCGTGCTCGCTGGCGACGCCGAAATGCTCGACCTCTTCGCGGAGTGTCTGACGTTTTGCCTGAATAGAGGAGGCGCGTATTCAGCTGAGTTCCTTGACTGGGACTTAGACGCGGGCAAGTTCGCTTTCACCGAGCTCGCAATGAAGCACGACAGGGTCGATCTACTCAAGCGCATCGTCGACCAACTCGACGCCGAGGCCGACAACGAGCCGGTCAGCCAGGCCGCGCTCGGCGACAAGGTGGTCGCACCGCTGTGGACCGAAACGCGGGACGCGATCCTGACCCGCCTCGACGAGGTCACGATGGAGGATTTGCGCCGCCGGGCGCGCAAGCTGGGCATCGCGGTAACCGACAAGGGCATCGACGGGTTGGTCGACATGGCCGAGTTCAAGGACATCGAGATCCTGTTCGACGCCACCTCCGCGGGCGCCCACGCCCATCACGACGAGGTCGCGCGCGCCCACGGCAGGCAGATCATCGACCTGACCCCGGCCGCCATCGGCCCCTACTCGCAGGCGGTCAAGGCGGGCGGGTTTGTGTTTCTGTCCGGACAAGTAGCCCTGGACCCGGCCAGCGGGCAGGTGGTGGAGGGCGACGTGAGCTTCCCCTACGTGCCCGGGCTCCTCTCGTTCCGCGAGGCGCCGCTGCTGGCGCAGGCGTTCGAGCGCCTGGAGGGTAGACCGGACCTGCTGCTGATCGACGGACATGGATACGCCCATCCGCGGCGCTTCGGCATCGCCTCGCACGTCGGGTTGATGGCGGACCTGCCGACGATCGGCTGCGCGAAGAGCCGGTTGTGCGGCGAGCACGACGAGCCGGGGCGTACACGCGGCTCGAAGGTGGAGTTGCGGCACGGCGGCGAGGTGATCGGGGCGGTGCTGCGGACACGGGACGGCGTGAAGCCGCTTTACGTATCGGTCGGGCACAAGATCGGGCTCGAGGCCGCGGTGCGGTGGGCGCTGCGGTTGGCACCCCGGTTTCGCTTGCCGGAGCCGATCCGGGCGGCGGACGCGCTTTCGAAGGGGCGCGGGTCGTGAGCCGGGATGTGGTTGCTCCGCTCGTCCTTCGAGAGCCTCAGGATGAGCGGGGGCCAGCCCTTCGAGAGCCTCAGGATGAGCGGAGGCCAGTCCTTCGAGAGCCTCAGGATGAGCGGATCGGTGCTTCGAGAGTCCCGCGGATCGTTGGGCCCTCAGGATGAGCGGATCGGTGCTTCGAGAGCATCAGGACGAGCGGGACGAGGCGTGATAAGGCGCAGAGTGCTCCGCTCCGGCAATCACGTTCGCCCATACGCGGCGGCGTTCGTATAATTGAGGTGGCGGAGGTTATCTGATGCAAGAGACACGCGAGACCCTGAGCGAGCTGAAGCAGCGCATCGAACACGTCCTCCGCCGTCTTTGACGTCCCTGCCCGCGAAGCAGAGATAGCGAAACTGGAAAAGCAGTCCGCTGAGCCGGGCTTCTGGGACGAGCAGCGGGCCGCGCAAGCAACGATGCGCCGTCTCGCCGACGCCCGCGAAGAGGTGGAGACCTGGCGCGGCATCGAGGCCAAGACGACCGACCTGGCAGGCCTGCTCGAGCTGGCCGAGGCCGAGGCTGACAAAGAGGTGGCGGCGGATGTGGCGGCCGAGACGGAGGCGCTGGCGTCCCGCTTCGAGGAGATGGAGCTTGAACTGGCGCTGAGCGGTGAGTACGACCGCCGCAACGCGATCATGGCGATTCACGCGGGCGCCGGCGGCACGGACTCGCAGGACTGGGCGGAGATGCTGCTGCGCATGTACCTGCGCTGGGCCGAGGGCCGCAAGTACGAGACGAAAGTGCTCGACATCATGCCCGGCGAGGAGGCCGGGATCAAGAGCGTTACGCTGGAGATCCGCGGCCGCAACGCCTTCGGTTACCTGAGAGGAGAGCGGGGCGTGCACCGGCTCGTGCGCATCTCGCCGTTTGACTCCTCGAAGTCACGCCATACGTCGTTTGCGCTGGCCGAAGTGCTGCCGGAGGTGGAGAACGCGGCGGAGGTGAACATCGACCCGGACGACCTGCGGATCGACGTCTTCCGGGCGGGCGGGCACGGCGGCCAGAACGTGCAGAAGAACTCGACCGCCGTGCGCATAACGCACATCCCGACTGGCCTGGTGGTGTCGTGCCAGAACGAGCGTTCACAGGGCCGGAACAAGGATTCGGCGCTGAAGGTGCTGGAAGCGCGCCTGCTGGAACGAGAACTGGCGCGGCAGGCCAAAGAGCGCGCCGAGCTGAAGGGTGATCACGTGTCGGCGGAGTGGGGCAACCAGATCCGCTCCTACGTGCTCCATCCGTACAAGATGGTGAAGGACCACCGCACTGGATATGAGACAAGCGACGCTGAAGCCGTGCTCGACGGCGACCTCGATGAGCTGCTCCGCGACTACCAGAAGGCGACGCTGGGCGATTAGGGTGCGGCTCTGGGCGGCGTTCGCGGTGATCGCAGCCTTCTTCGTGCTGACGCCGGCGGCGGGAGCGCAGAGCGCGCCGGAGATCGTCGACGGTGGCGTGACCAACCTCTTCCCCGACGGCATGGAGTTCGCCGTCAGCGTGTCGAGCGACTCGCCGATCGAGGATCTGCGTCTGCGCTACACCGTGCTGCCGGACGGCACGGCGGCGATCGGGCGGCCCGAGTTCGACGCGGGTACAACCGTGGAGACGATCTTCACGCTGGCGGGCAACAACC
>JADFTG010000257.1 GCA_022560365.1 Chloroflexota bacterium
ATGACGGCAGGGAGCACCCCGTGGACTCCTCCGAGATGGCGTTCAAGATCGCCGCCGCGATGGCCCTTCGCGAAGCGACCGAGGCCGCACACCCGATCCTTCTCGAACCGATCATGGACATGCAGATCACCGTGCCCGAAGCCAACACCGGCGACGTCATCAGCGATCTCAACGGCAAGCGCGCCCGCGTCCAGGGAATGAACCCATCGGGGGCAATGACGACGATCGAAGCCCAGGCGCCGCTACCGGAAGTGCAACACTACTCAGCGGACATGCGTTCGCTGACACAGGGCCGCGGCTTCTTCACCATCGAGTTCTCGCACTACGAAGAAGTGCCGGCGCACGCGGCGCAGAAGGTCATCGAAGAGGCGAAGCGGAACCGCGAAGAAACGAAGACCTAGCTCTCCTCGCGCGCCGCAATGTCGGCGTCGACGATCTTCCACGCGCCGCCGATCTCTGACCAGCGCGCGTGCACTGTGAACGACTCCGGCCCGATGTACTTCACGTCGTACCAGTAGTCGTCCCCCTCGCGGGTGTGGCCCAGGATCTCGTAGGAGTTGATCTGCAGCGCCGTGCCACCGCCGGCTTGCTCTTGCAGCTTCATCATCGGCTCCGGCATCAGGTCATCCATGATCTTCGCGATGTCCATCGTCAGGATCGCCTTCGCGTGCGCGTCGACGACATCGTCGATCCCCTGATCCTGCGTCATCGGTCCCTCCTCGCCTACATTCTGCCGCGAATGCTAGGCACGCCCGGCGCGCCTGTCAACGCCACTCATGGGCCGACATCGATCGGGTCGCCCAGCGAATCCAGCGTACCGTCGGCGTTGATGCGCATCACTTGCATCGCCTGAATCGCCGCGTGGTCGGCCTCACCGAGCACAACGTCGATCCCCGGCAGCAGCAACGAAGGGTGGAACCCGTCTAGCGATAAGGCAGCCGCCATCACGTCGCTCCGCGTCAGGTCCGGACAGGCCCGCTCCAGCGTCTCGACCACCGTCTCCGCCAGCGACTGGCCGTAGATGCTCAGGCTGCTCGCCGGTGGCCCCCCATACGTCTCCATGATGCGCAGATGCTCGACGACCGCGCTGTTGTTTTCGTCTTCGACGGCGCTAAGCAGATACGCCGTAATCAGCACCCCATCCAGCTGCTCGAAGCCCGCGATGATCGCCTCCGCCTCTAAGCCGCCACCCAGCTCGCTCGCCAGGTTGCTCGGCTGATTGACGTAGCTCAAAAGGAACTGCCGATCGAAGCCGCCGCTCCGGGCCGAGACGATCGCGTCCGCGCTGACAGACGGCGTCGAGGCGAGGACGATCACTTCCGCGCCCGATTCCACAACCGCGCCGATCTCCTGGCTCACGTCTTCGTCGTCGATCGGAAAGGGCTGCGAGAACAGGTTGCCGCCTGGAGCGAACGCCTCCTCCATCGCCGTCAGGTAATCCTGCCCGAACTCATCGTTGCTGTACAGGAGCCCGATCTGCTGGTCCGGCAGGTTCGCGGCGATGTAGGCGGCGAGCACGCGGCCGTCCGAGAGGTAGTCGGGGATGAAGGCCGTCGTCCAGGGATACGTCGCAACGACGCCCCAGCCGCTCCAGCCGGTCGAGACGAACAGATCGGGGACGCCGTCAGCGGTGTCCCCGTCACCGTTCGGATCGTTCAGGTAGGCGGCCACGTCGCCGTGCGCCTGCGTGCTCAGCGCGCCGATGACGGCGAGCACCTCGTCTTCTATCACGAGCTTCTGTGTCCGGGCCAGGGCGAGCTCCGCGAGGTACTCATCGTCCTCCACAGTCAGCACGATCTGCCTGCCGCAGACTCCACCGTCCTCCTGGTTTACCTTCTGGAAGTAAGCGTGCACAGCCAAACTCACGGCAGCGTACGGCGTCTCACCGGCGCCGGCAACGTCGTTCGTCATGCCGAGGTGGATCTCCGTTTCCGTGACGCCCGGACCGGACGTGCCGGGCGGCGCAGTCGGCATCGGGGTCGGCGAAACAGGCGTGGGCGAAGAATCGTCGTCCCCGCCGCAGCCGGCAGCAACCAGCATGAAGACTCCCACTATGGCGGGGAGCCAAAGCCAAAACATGAGTCTCAAAGGTAGAATCCGCTGCCAAACATGGTATTGAGGGCGTATCGTGCGTTCAACTCTCACACTGACCACGTTCGACCGGTACCAAGCCTGGATTGCAGTTCCGGGGCCGGTCAGCGGCCGCCGCGTAGCCGCGGGTCGAGCATGTCGCGGAGAGCGTCTCCGAGCATGTTGAATCCGTAGACGGAGAGGAATATGGCGGCGCCCGGGATCCACATCAGGTGCTGAGCCGTCGGGCCGTACGTCCGGCCCTCGGATCCCAGCATCTGTCCCCAAGTCGGGAACGGCGCCTGAATGCCGAAGCCCAGGAAGCTGATCGTCGCCTCGGCCAGCACGGCAACACCGAGGTTCACCGTCGCCAGGATGATCACCACAGGCATGATGTTGGGTAGGATGTAATGCACCATGATACGGATGTCACCCGCACCAATCGCCCGTGCGGCATCGATATAGGTGTTCTCCTTGATCGCCAGCACCGCCCCGCGCACAACACGGGACCCATAACCAGCCAGAATCACACCGAGCGACAGGATGACCACGGTCGAACGGAAGAACGTGTACCAGATCCAGTCACCGTCACGCGGATTGAGTCCAACGTCCGGCCCGCGGCCCAGGCCCAGAAAGCCGCTGCCGCCCGTACCAAGCACGGCAACAAACGTCAGCAAGAGAAAGATCGGCGGCAGGGACACCCAAGTGTCCACCACCCGCTGAATCGTC
>JADFTG010000258.1 GCA_022560365.1 Chloroflexota bacterium
GGAGACCGTCTTTATTCGTCAACTGCTGCACGAGCGGTCGCAGAACATTTTTAATGTAGAGTGCTGCGCGCCGAATCCTCGTCAGCGCCATTATCTGTACCAACAGAAGGAGTACAGTAACCCACGGCGCTAGGGAAAGCAGTATAGCCTCGACTTCACGGTTTGGCTTTGTTGCGTCCTCCAGCGAGGCTACGGCACCTACGACCGCGCCAATGACCACCGCGGTACCGATCAGAGCCGTCATCTCGACTCGCCGATAGAAGGGGATCAGTGCCGAAACGAAGTTGAACTCTGCCACGACGACCGATATGGCGTCGTGATTATCTTGCGCACCATTGCTCATCCCAAACCCCCAATCGGCCTCGGCGGCGTGAAAGCCGACGACGCTCTAGACATGACGATGGTATCCAGTGATGTCAATTTGTCAAATTCATCTTTGTGCAATGTGTCTGCGACCGGATGTTGGGTGACAAGAGCATGAGTCCCGCCAACGGTACCGACGCCGTGAATAGGACGGTCACCGCAGCGACTGAGCCGCGCTAGCTCCGCGCCAGAACCAGGCCGTCGACCCAGCAGAGTGGTCAACTAACGAAATTTTCGTTATAGTGGCCGCACATGGTCACCGACAGCCTCAGCCCCGCCGCGCGCGTCATCAAGCGCTTCGGCGGGCAGACCACACTGGCCAACCTCCTCGGCAAACGCCAGAGCACGATCGAGTACTGGGCGAGCACCGGGCGCATCCCCTCACAGTGGCACGTGCCTTTGATGTCGCTCGCCCGTCAGAAAGGGATTGTCTTGGAAGCAAAGGACTTCGTCGCCACCGACTCGCACGATATCGCCCCCGCGGAGGGCCGCCTGGGGGTGCTCCTCGTCGGCCTCGGCGCCGTCGCCTCGACGTTCATCGCCGGCGTCGAGCACGCCCGGCGGGGCACGGCGAAGCCGATCGGATCGCTGACCCAGATGGGCACGATCCGCCTCGGCAAGCGGACTGACCCGCAGATGCCCCCGATCAAGGATTTCGTGCCGCTGGCCGAACTCGACCAGCTCGTCTTCGGCGCCTGGGACCCGATCCCGGACAACGCCTACGAAGCCGCCATCAAGTGCGGCGTGCTGGACCGCCACGAACACATCGAGCCGATCGCCGACTTCCTGAAGACGATCGAGCCAATGCCAGCGGTCTTCAACGACTACTACGTGAAGCGCCTGCAGGGCACGAACGTCAAGGAGGCGCCGAACAAGCTCCAGTTGGCCGAGGCGCTGCGCCAGGACATCCGCAACTTCAAGGAGGCGAACGGCTGTGACCGGCTGGTGATGATCTGGTGCGCCTCGACGGAGATCTTCCTGGAGCCCGGCGAGGCCCACGCCAACCTCGAGAACTTCGAGGCCGCGATGGAGACGAACGACCCCAGCATCGCGCCGTCGATGATCTACGCTTACGCCGCGCTGATGGAGGGCGTGCCCTTCGCCAACGGCGCGCCGAACCTGACGCTGGACCTGCCGGCGATGCTGACCCTGGCCGACGATCGCGGCGTTCCGGTCTGCGGCAAGGACTTCAAGACCGGCCAGACGCTGATGAAGACAGTGCTGGCGCCGATGCTGAAGGCACGCATGCTGGGCATCGCCGGCTGGTACTCGACTAACATCCTCGGCAACCGCGACGGCGAGGTGCTGGACGACCCGGAGAGCTTCAAGACGAAGGAAGAGTCGAAGCTGGGCGTGCTGAAGTACGTCTTGCAGCCGGACCTCTACCCCGATCTGTATGGCGACATCTTTCACAAAGTGAGCATCAACTACTACCCACCGCGCGGCGACAACAAAGAAGGCTGGGACAACATCGACATCTTCGGCTGGCTCGGCTATCCGATGCAGATCAAGATCGACTTCCTCTGCCGGGACTCGATCCTCGCCGCGCCGCTCGTGCTGGACCTGGCGCTCTTCCTCGACCTCGCCCAGCGGGCCGGCATGAAGGGCATCCAGGAGTGGCTCTCGTTCTACTTCAAGAGCCCGCAGCACGCCCCCTCCGTCTACCCGGAGCACGACCTCTTCATCCAGCAGACGAAGCTCAAGAACACGCTGCGCTGGCTGGTGGGCGAAGAGCAGATCACCCACCTGGGCGCGGAGTACTACGAAGAAGTGCCTGCGGAAGCGTAGAGCTTCGCCCACACGTAGGGACAGACCTTCAGGGAATTATCGGCGACACATCCACGGGGTGATTAGAAGCGCCGGGGCGTTGTCTTGGTACGGGGCCAAGAAGCTGCTGTACGCGCAGGGAGAGACGCCCCGGCGTAGTAATTATCGCCGCGCCGAGGCTCGATATTCGCCAGAAATTTGTAAGAAATCCGGCGCTGGACACGGGTATAGCAGCGCCGGGGCGCTTGTCAGACGCAGAAAGAGCGACGCCCTGGCCCGGCCGAACGCTCTCCGGCGCCCGTGTCGCGAAGCTGCCCTGCGCTGACGACACATCTCCTTGACAGCGCTCAAGCCCTGTCCCTACGGTGGTGCGACCTTCGCCGTATACTCAGCGTGTGCTGAGATACCTCACCTTCTGGCTCGTCTTCCGCGTGCTGGGGCGGCTGCCGCTGCCGCTGCTCTACGGCCTGCGCGAGGCCCTCGCCTGCCTGTTCGAGGAAGGCCTGGAGAACGTCTACCACCGCCACGCCGTGCTCGGCGAGGCGACCCGCCAGGCCGTCGCGGCCTGGGGCCTGAAGACCTGCGCCAAGTCGCCGGAGTGGAACTCCGACACCGTCACCGCCATCAAAGCGCCCGAAGGGATCGACGTCAGCGCCCTCCGCACG
>JADFTG010000016.1 GCA_022560365.1 Chloroflexota bacterium
AGGGAGTAGAGATTATGTCAGACGTAATCACGGAACCCCTGGACGACTACATAAAAACCCAGGTTCTCGAGGCTTGGAAAGGCCCCAAGACGGTCCCGGAACAGGAGTATTTCACCTCGGGTCACCGCACCTGTCAGGGATGCGAATCGGCGCTGGTGATGAAGCTCATGGCCAAGGCGGCCGGCCCACGGACGATCATACTCGGCTCAACCGGATGCATGTACGTGGCCAACACCACCTACCTCTCCACCCCGTGGTCGGTGCCGTGGATGCACACCCAGCTCGGATCCTCGGGCTCCGCCGCCACCGGCACGGCGGCCGCTCTCAGGGCGTTGATGCGCAAGGGCAAGATGGAGAAGGAGCGGATCAACGTCATCGCGTTTTGCGGCGACGGCGGCGGCGCCGACATGGGGCTCTCGGCGATTTCGGCGGCGCTGCAGCACACCCAGTACAACCTGCTGATCCTGATGTACGACAACGAATCCTACGCCAATACCGACATCCAGGTGTCGGGCTCATCGCCCTATGGCGCCAACTCCACCTTCAGCCCTCCGGGCAAGGAGAGGCGCATCATGCACCGGCGCTGGAAGAAGAACACCGCGGCGATGCTGGCGGCGGGCCTCAAGGGCATCGCGGAGGGCTACACCTGTCCGGAGCCGCTGGAAGAGAACGTCTTCGAGATGAGCGACGAGGCGCGCAGGGAACGCGGCATCGATCACCTGCCCGGCAGCCTGCAGCAGGCGCTCGACCTTGCCGAGAATAGCGAGCTATTGCGCGAATGCCTGGGCGAGCACCTCTACGAGAGCCTGCTTGTGAACAAGAAGATCGAGTGGATGAACTTCCGCCGCCACGTCACCGACTACGAACTTAAGCGCTACCTGCCGATACTCTAAAAGCGCTCAAGTGGGGCGCGGCTACTGGCTTGGCGGCGTGGGCGTCGGGGCCGGCGTGTCGTCCGGAATCATCGTCGGCGAAGGCAACGGCGTTGGCTCGGGCGTTGGCGTCGGGCAGACCGCGGCCGGGAGAACGGAGAGCGCTGGCACATGCAGCAGGATGTTCAGAACATCTGCTGTCGTGATCACACCGTCGCAGTCCGTGTCCGCCGTCACCGTGCCGCATTCGGGATCCGTATAGCCGACGATGATCCAGAGCACCGTCGTAGCGTCGTTAGCGTTGACCCCGCCGTCGCAGTTGGCGTCGCCGCGCGGGGGCCCGCTGGGCGTGGCTGTTGGCGCTGGCGGTGGTGAGGCGCCGCCGCCCGTCTCGAAGTTGAACGTGGCGCCGATGTACTCGTTGACGCCGATCTCCGTGGCGGGGATGGTGGACAGCATCACGTCTGCTGTCGTTTCGCCGTCGGGCCCCTGGATCCAGAAGTGGTTGTGCGGCCCGCTGGAACAGAAGCCGAGCGTCGACGGACGGGCGAGACGTTGACCTGCCGCCACGAAGTCGTCCGCCTCCACGACGAATCCCGTCATGTGGTAGTGGCGCGATAGCCAGCCGCCCCCGTGATCGATCAGCACCGACGCGTTGCTCGCCTGCACGACGACGCCTGGCGCCGACGACAGGACGTAATAAGCCGACTCCTCGAACACCCAGTCCGGGTCGCCCTCGCACTTGATGCCGATACTGAGCGGCGTATCGGGCGGAAAGAAGTCGATCGCGTTGTTCGCGTTGTGGAAGCCAGCCCCTCCCGTCAGCCACGTCTCGCCGTGTTGCCACGGGAGCAGAAACTCCGGCTGCTCGTTGGCCTGTGCCGATGGTCGCACCAGCAAGAACGCGGCGATTGCGAGCGGCAGGAAACAGAAAGCGACTCCCGAAACGAGTCGCCCGTAGTGTGGCGGGGCAAACCTCATGATAGTTGGAACGCGAAAGGGCCGTACTTGTTACGCGGCTAGGGCACTCCCACGAGATCCTCGCCGGACTCTAACTCCTCGCTCACGAAGATCGTTGCCGTTGCGTCCTCGACGACATTGAAGACAGGCTTCGGGTAGAGACCGATCAGGAAGACGCCGGCGATCAGCACCGTTAGCGCCGTGTACTCGAGCCACGGCGTCTGGAAGCGCGTCTTCTCCTCCGGTTCGCCCAGGTACATCTCGCGGATCAGGATCAGGTAGTAGTAGAGGGACACGAAGCTGAAGAACGCCGCCACGGCCGCCAGCCACAAGAGGTCCTGGTCGGCGGCCGCCTGGAAGAGGATGAACTTCGTCGCGAAGCCGGCGAATAGCGGCATGCCGGCGAGCGAGAAGAGCGCAATCGTCAGGCAGAGCGCCACGTAGGGAGCGCGCTCGGCCAGGCCCTTGTACTCCTCGATCTCTTCCTTGCCGGTCCAGTTGTAGTAGAGGATGACGCAGGTGAACGCCGCCAGGTTCGTCACGACGTAGCCGATCATGTGCAGCACCAGCGCGCTCGCCGCGTCCTGCGAGAGCGCGGCGATGCCCAGCAGCAGATACCCCACCTGGCCGATGCTGGAGTAAGCGAGCAGCCGCTTGACGTTCCGCTGCTGGATGGCGACCAGGTTGCCGAGCGCCATCGTCGCCACGGAGAGGCCGGCGATGAAGTAGCGCCAGTCGTCGATCAGAGGCAGGAAGGCCACTGCGAACAGCTTGAGGAAGAAGGCGAACCCCGCCGCCTTCGCCAGCGCCGAGATCAGCGCCGTGATCGGGATCGGCGCGCCTTCGTAGGCGTCCGGTGTGTACATGTGGAACGGCACCGCCGCCACCTTAAACCCGAGGCCGCCGATCATCAGCGCCAGGCCCAGGTACATGCCCCACTCGATGTCGCTCGTATCTCCGCTCAACACCTCGCCGATCACGGCGTACTGGGTCGAGCCTGTCGTCCCGTAGATCAGGCCGATGCCGTAGAGGAAGATCGCGGACGAGAACGCGCCCAGCAGCATGTACTTCAGGCCGCCCTCGTTCGACCGCAGGTCAAACTTGGCGTACGCCGTGAGGGCGTAGAGGCTGAAGCTGAGCAGCTCGAGCGAAATGTACGCGGTGAGCAGCTCGTGCGCTGCCGCCATACCGTTGGCGCCGACGATGGCGAGCAGGATCAGGGCGTAGTACTCGCCCGGGTTCAGCAGGCGGTCCCGGACGTAGCGCGCGGAGAGGATGCAGATAGTCGCGCCGATGCCGGTGAACAAAACGCGGAACAAAGTCGTGTAGTCGTTGATGTCGGCCAGCTCGCCAAACTGCTTCGCGTCGTTGACCCAGATCAGCGAGAGGCCGCCGGCGGCTACAACACCGATCGCCGCCAGCCAGCCCAGCCGCTCCTTGCCCAGGCCGCCCCAGAAGAGATCGATGAGGATGATGAACGCCGCCCAGCCCGCGAGCAGGAATTCGGGCGCCAGCAGTCCCCATTCGAGCGATGTGCTCATCCCATGATCCCCGGAATCATCTCAACCGTTTCGCTGATGCGGTCGATGAACGGCGCCGGCCAGAGGCCCATGAAGAGGATCATTGCGATCAAGATCACGGCGGCGAACTGCTCGCCGATGCGCATCTCCTTCAGCCCGGCCCACTTCTCATTAAGCGGGCCGAAGTAGGCCCTCGACAGCATGCGCAAGATGTACGTCGCCGTGATCGCCGCCGAGAGAATACCCAGGCCGCCGGCCCACCAGTAGCCGGCCTCAAAGACGCCGACGAAGATATGGAACTCGGCGACGAACCCGGCCAGGCCCGGCAGGCCGAGCGATGATAAGCCGGCGATCGCAAAGAAGGCGGAATGGCGCGGCATGCGTTTGGCGATGCCGCCGAACTGCGTCATGTCGCGGATGTGCGCCTGGTCGTAGAGGGCGCCGACGCTGGTGAACATGAGCGCCGTCATCACGCCGTGCGCGAACATCTGGAGCACTGCGCCGTTGACGCCGATCTCGTTCATGCTCGCCAGGCCCATGAGCACGAAGCCCATGTGGCTTACGCTCGAGTAACCGACCATGTACTTGAGGTCCGTTTGCGCCAGCGCCGAGACGGACCCGTAGACCGCCCCCGTGACGCCGAGCGCCATCAGGACGGGCGCCCAGAACTCCGCGCCCTCCGGGAGGAGCGTCATGCCGATGCGCAGAATGCCGAAGGCGCCAAGCTTCATCAGCACGCCGGCGTGCAGCATCGAGACGCCCGTCGGCGCCGCGACATGGCCGTCGGGCGACCACGTATGGAGCGGCCACATGCCGGCCAGCACGCCGAAGCCGACCATGAAGAGCGGGAAGACCCACTTCTGGAAGTCCTCGTCCAGCGTGGCCTCTCGCAGTACCGTCATGTCGAACGTACCGGCGCCAGCCTCGACGAAGAGCGCGAAGATGGCGACCCAGATCAGCACGGAGCTGCCCACAAGCATCAGCGTCAGCTTCATCGCGCCGTATTCTTTGGTGCGCGTGAACGTGCCGAACTCGCTGCTGGCGCCCCAGACGGCGATCAGCAGGTACATCGGCAGCACGGCCACCTCGTACCAGAAGAAGAAGAAGAAGAGGTCCTGCGAAATGAACACGCCGTAGACGCCGGCGACGAGCAAGAACAGCAGGACGAAGAAGTCCTTCGTCCGGTTCGCGATGTTCCAGGAGACGAACACGGCCGCGAAGATGACGACGCCGTTCAGCAACACCAGCGGCGCTCCTATGCCGTCGACGCCCAGGTAGAACGTGATGCCGTTCTCGCGCAGGAAGCCGATGTTCTCCATCCAGTCCCACTGCAGCTCGTAGCGCAGGCCACTGCCACCATCGAACTCGTAGACGACGAAGACTAACAGCGACAGCGCGAAGAGGGCGCCACCGGCCAGCGCCGCCAGGTAGCGCGACAGCTGCGGATACTGCGAGGGGATCAGCATGAACAGCGGGCAAACGCCCAGCGGAATCACGATCAGCGCGAGAAGTACGAACTCCATACGCTACACCTGCGTCACCAGCATGGCGATCGAAAGGACGAGAATGCCGACCACGATCGCCAGCGCGTAGTTCGGGAGGCGGCCGGTTTGCAAGAACTTGGCCTCGAAGCCGGTGAAGTAACCGAGCTTCGCGGAGCCGTCGACGCCCCCGTCGTTGACCACAACCCGGTCGAACCAGGCGATGATGGAGCCCAGCCCGAGCACGATGCGGTCGATCACGAACTGGTAGATTTCGTCGATGTAGTAGCGGTTTGACAGCAGTGTCGAGACCGGCGCGAACCTGTCGCGAATGCGCGCCGCCAGCTCCGCCTTGTTCTGCCAGAGGATCCAGCCGGCGACAGCGCCGCCGCCGGCGAGCACACTCGAAGTGATCGCCGTGTCGAGGTGGAACTCGAACTCGTGCGCCTCGTTCAGGAAGACGAACTGCGCGAAACCGCCGGGGAAGCCGAGCGCCTCGCCGACCTCGTCGAAGACGACGAAACCGCCGACCGTCGCCAGCAGGCCGAGGATCAGCAGCGGGACGGTGATCAGCAGCCCGCCTTCGTGCGCGTGGTCGTAGGCCGCCTGCTCACGCGGCGCGAAGAGGAACGTCCGCACGAAAAGGCGCGTCATGTAGAGCCCCGTGATCACGAGGCTGGAGAGGAGCACCAGATAGACGATGATGTTCTGCTCTTCCTTGGCGAAGACGAGCACTTCGTCTTTCGCCCAGAAGCCCGATAACGGGATGATCCCGATCATCGCCAGGGTGCCGATAGCGAACACCGCCGCCGTGATCGGCATCTTTGCGGCCAGGCCACCCAACCGGTTCATGTCCTGCTCCTTGGTGGCGTGGATCACGGAGCCCGCGCCCAGGAAAAGCAGCGCCTTGAAGAAGCCGTGCACGAACAGGTAAAGCATCGCCGCCGCAACGGCGCTCGAGCCGAGCGCGACGAACATGAGGCCGAGCGAGTTCAGCGTTGAGTAGGCGATCACGCGCTTGATGTCGGTCGCCGCCAGGCCCATCGTCGCCGAGATCATCACCGTCGTCAGGCCGACGACGAGCACGACGTCCAGCGCGATCGGATCGGCTACCTCGAACAACGGCAGCATGCGCGCCACGAGGTAGACGCCGGCGACCACCATCGTCGCGGCGTGGATCAGCGCGGAGACCGGCGTCGGGCCTTCCATCGCGTCGGGCAGCCAGACGTGCAGAGGGAACTGGCCCGACTTACCGAGCGCACCCATAAACATGAGCAGGACGGCGCCGGTCAGGTACGTGTTGTCGTAGCCGCCTTCCTCCGCGAAAGTGATGATCTCCTGGATGTTGAACGTGTTGGGCCCCTCAAGCCAGAGCATGATGATGCCGATGAGGAGGCCGACGTCGCCGATTCGTGTCGTGATGAACGCCTTCTTCGCCGCTTCCGCCGCCGAGCGTTTCTCCCACCAGAAGCCGATCAGGAGGAACGAGCAGAAGCCCACGGCTTCCCACCCGGCGTAGAGCAGAAGCAGGTTGTTCGACAGCACGAGCAGTAGCATCGACGCTGCGAACAGGCTCATCACGGTGAAGTACCAGCCGTAGCGCGAGTCGCCCTTCATGTAAGCGATGGAGTACACCTGCACCATCAGCGCGACCAGCGTTACGACCGCCAGCATGACGATCGTGATCGGATCGACGTAGAAGCCGATTTCGATCTCGAACTTCTCGCCGACGCCCGCAAGGTCGAAGGATATCCACTCCCAGGCCTTCTCGCCGGCGACGTATGTCGTGCCGTCGGCCTGGTCGAGAAGGTCCGCCAGCACCGGGAAGACGAGAATGAACGAGGCGCCGATCGCCGCGATGGCGAGCCAGTCGCCCTTGCGCGGCAAGTACGGCCCGAAGATCAGCAGGATGGCGAAAGCGGCGGCCGGGATAGCCGGGATCAGCCAGGCCTGGTCCATACCCACCTAGGCACCGCCCTCCGGAACAGGTGACAGGCGACAGGTGACGGGTGCGGGGCGTGAGTCCCTGTCTCTTGTCTCCTGTCGCCTGTCTCTTCTCGCTACCACTTCATCAGGTCCGCTTCGTCGACGTTGGATATCTGGCGGTTGCGGAACAGGCGCAGGATGATCGCCAGGGCGAGGCCCACCTCGGCCGCGGCGATGACGATGACGAAGATTCCGAAGATCAGGCCGGTGAACGTCTCGGGGTTCAGGTAGACGGCGAAAGCGACGAAGTTGATCGCCACGGCCTGCAGCATCAGCTCGACGCTCATCAGGATGAGCACAGCGTTGCGGCGCACCAGCACGCCGTACATGCCGAGCGAGAAGAGGATTGCCGAAAGCACCAGGAAGTTGTCGATCGGGATCATTCGCCCTCCTCCCCACGCGCCAGTACGATCGCGCCGATCAGGGAGACCATCAGCACCAGCGAGGCGATCTCGAAGGGCATCGCCCACGTCGTGAACAGCACCTCGCCGATCTCGTAGATCGAGATGACCGTCGCCTCCTCCGTATTGCCTCGCCATTCGGTCTGGGTGACGGCCAGGACCGTGGTGCCGAGGAAGATCGTCGCCGCCAGCGCCGCGATCGGCCGCTGCGGGCCGTCCATGGGGCCGGCGGTGTCGCGGACGCGCGTCAGCATCATCGCGAAGAGGATGAGGATCGTGACGGCGCCGCCGTAGACGAGCACCTGGACGATCGCCAGGAACTCCGAAGCGAGCAGCACGTAGACGGCGGCGACGCCGAGCAGCGCCATAATCAGGAAGAGCGCTGAGTGGATGACGTTTCGGGCTATGACGACGCCGAGGCCGCCGGCGACAGTGACGGCGGCGATAACGTAGAAGATCGCTTCTTCGTACGTCATGCCAGGGTGCGGTTACGATTCAACTTTGGATTTACCCCTCGCCGCCTTCCTCGCTCGCCTTGGTCTCCTCCGCCTCTTCTTCCTCCTCAACCTTCGGTGACCAACCAGAGTGCGCCACGCCCATCGGCTCGCGGAACGGGTCCTTGAGTTGGCCCGTGCGCGACTGTTTGAGCAGGGCGTCCGTGTCCAGGACCAGGTCTTGGCGGTCATAGGTGGAAAGCTCAACGCCCTCCCAGGTGTTGTTCATCACGATCGCGTCGAAGTTGCAGACCTCGACGCAGATGTCGCAGCGCATGCAGCGCGCGTAGTCGAGATAGAACTGATCGACGATCTTCTTGCGCTTGCTCTTGCCCGCTGCCTTCTTCGGGTTGTCTTTCATCGTGACGGTGATGCAGTCCACGGGGCAGTAGCGGGCGCAGACCTGGCAGCCGGTGCAGAACGGCTCGTCCTTCTCGAAGTCCCAGAGGAGCACCGGCAAACCGCGCGAGCGATGCGGCAGCTCCTTCTTCTCCGTTGGGTACTGGACGGTAACCGGCTTGCGCATGGCCGCCCGGAGCGTCGTTTTCAGCGCCTTAAGGATTCCCAGCATCAGAGCACACTCCCCACCCGTTGGGCCGCGCCGGACGTCTGGTAGAGGACACCCGAGCGGCGCGCGATGTGATAGATCAGCGTTCCCATGGCGATCGCAGCGGTGCCGGAGAGTATCGTGAGCGTCCAGTTCGGCCAGTCGTAAACCAGCACCAGCCCGTTGATTATGATTTGCAGGAATGCGAAGGGCAACAGAATTTGCCAGCACAGCGCCATCAGCTGGTCGATGCGCAGCCGGGGCACACTCACACGCATCCACATGAAGAAGAGAATGAACGCTGACGTCTTGACGACCATGAGGGATACCTGCAGCCACGTAGCGTTGTCGGCGCTGAACGGCCATATCCAACCGCCCAGGAAGATCAGCGAGGCCAACGCCGAGATCAGGACGAGGCTCACAAACTCGCCCATCTGGAACATCGACCAGCGGATGCCCGAATACTCGACGGATGGGCCGCCGACGACTTCTGTCTCGGCGACCGGTATGTCGAACGGCTGCCGGTAGAGCTCCGCCAGGCCGGCGATCACGAAGATGATGAACGCCAGGGGCTGGTAGGCGATGAACGGCGTGTTGTCCTGCAGGTTCACGAGAGTGTAAAGGTTGAGGCTCTGGCCCAGCATCGCGACCGCTACCGCGGACAGGATGAGCGGGATCTCGTAGCTGATTAGCTGTGCGCCGGCTCGCACGCCGCCCAGAAGCGCGTACTTGTTGTCGGAGCCCCAGCCGGCCATCACGAAGCCGACGATGCCGAGGCTGGACACGGCGAGGAAGTAGAAAAGGCCGAGCGTCATGTTGCGCACGAAGATGTCGGACGTAAAGGGCACGGCTACGGCGGCCATGAAGACGGGCACGACGATAACGAACACCGCCAGCTCGAAAGTCGGCCGATCAGCGCTGTCCGGGCGTACATCTTCTTTCGTCATCAGCTTGATCGTGTCGGCGAGGCCCTGGAGCAGGCCGAACGGGCCGACGTGCATCGGGCCCAGGCGCTGCTGCAGCCGGCCGATGACTTTGCGCTCCACCCAGGTCAACAGGATTACGCCGACTGGTACCAGCAAGGCGACGATCCCCATCCGCAGCAGGGCATCGAGCCAGACGTTTTCGGCGAGTAGGAACGTCACGGTCTCATAGCTACCGATCGACCTCACAGAGGACGATGTCGATCGAACCTAGGATGATGATCACGTCTGAGAGGTAGTTGCCGATGGACATCGCCCGCAGTGCTGAGAGGTTGGAGAACGAGGCGCCCCGCACCTTGTGGCGGTATGGCTTGTCTGTGCCGGTGGCGACGATGTAAACACCGTACTCGCCGCGAGGGCCTTCCACGCGCATGTAGATCTCGCCCTCCGGCACGCGCAGGATGCGCTTCATGCCCTCCGCCATGATCGGGCCGTCCGGCATGCCCGCCAGCGCCTGCTCGACGATGCGCACTGACTGCTTCATCTCGTCAAGCCGGATGAGCACGCGGTCGTAGACATCGCCGGCTTTCCCGGTCGGGATGTCGAAGTCGAAGCGGTCGTAGATCGAGTACGGCTCGGCCTTCCGCAGGTCGTACTCGAGGCCGGTAGCGCGGAGGAGCGGGCCGCTGAGGCCCCAGTTGATCGCGTCTTCGATGCTCACGCGGCTCAGGCCGCGGCAGCGCGCCAGCACGACCTCGTTGTCGACGATCAGGCCTTCCAGGTCCTTGAGGCCGCTGTTGATGTGATCGAGGACCTGCGTGCAGCGCTCCCGGAAGTTGTCCGGAACGTCCCAGGCGACGCCGCCGGGGCGGAAGTAGTTGTACATCATCCGTTCGCCGGTGATCTCTTCGAAGAAGTCCTGCACGTACTCGCGGTCCCGGAACGCGTACATGAACGACGTCCCGAAGATGCCGACGTCGGTGCCGAAGGCGCCGATGAACATCAGGTGGCTCGTGATGCGGTTCAACTCCGCAAGGATCACGCGGATGTACTCCGAGCGCTCCGTGGGCGTGATGCCAGTGAGCTTCTCGATGGCTTCGACGAAGCAATGCTCGGTGTTGAACTGCGCCAGGTAGTCCGTGCGATCGTGGTAGCCGATCACCTGGCGGTAGTCGCAGTTCTCGGGCAGCTTTTCGTTGCCGCGGTGCATGTAGCCGATGACGGGGTCGACATCCGTCACGAGCTCGCCGTCGACGGTCAGCACCATGCGGAAGACGCCGTGCGTGGCCGGGTGCTGCGGCCCGACGTTGATGTTGATGTCGACCGTCTCGAGGTCGGGCTCGCCCGGGATCGTGTAGTCGATCGTGGCCATCGCTAGCCGGCCTGCTCTGCCGAGAACTTTTTGAGCGCCTCGGCCACGAACTTCTTTTCGTCCTCGGTTGACATGCCCTTGGCGCGGGCTTCGTTGCGGGCCTTGGTGATGACCTTGGCTTTGGCCTGCGCCAGTTCGACTTTCGACAGCTCCTTCTTTGGAGCCGCCGCGGCAGGGGCGCCGCCGGCAGCCTGCTCCTCGGAGAACTTCTTGAGCGCCTCGGCCACGAACTTCTTTTCGTCTTCGGTCGACATGCCTTTGGCGCGGGCTTCGTTGCGGGCCTTGGTGATGACCTTGGCCTTGGCCTGCGCCAGTTCGACTTTCGACATCGGGGCCGGCACGGCTGCACCGTCTCCTGCCTGTCCCGACTTGAGGTCTTCGTTGAACTTGTCGATTGCGGCGCGCACTGCGGCCTTCTCGTCTTCCGGCGAGAGTCCTTCCGCGCGGGCTTTGTCGCGCGCTTCCTTCATCAATTTCGCTTTGGCCTGCGCGATCTCCACCTTGGACATCGGCGGTGGCGCTTCGCCACTTGCCGACGCGGCCTGCC
>JADFTG010000259.1 GCA_022560365.1 Chloroflexota bacterium
ACGCGCGAACGCGTCACGCGCGAACGCGTCACGCGCAAATGGTCAGCCTTTTAACCAGCCTCGATCCAACGCTCCGCCCACACCGACAAAGCCTCCACGACGGGACCGAGATCGCGTCCCTTCCGTGTCAGCCGGTACTCGATGCGCACCGGGGTCTCCGGGATGACCTCGCGCTCGACGATGCCTTCCGCCTCCAGCTCCTTGAGCCGCTCGGCGAGCATGCGGTCGCTGAGGCCGGGGATCGTTTCGCAGATCGCGCTGAACCGCGAGACGTCACTGAGGAGGGCGCGCAGGATAGCGCCGGTCCAGCGCCGCCCGATCAGCTCGACGGCGCGGTGATACTTCGGGCAGAAGGGGCCCATGTCGCTGTCCATCGCATTCATTCTTATCCTTCGTAAGAGGCTTGACAAGTGTAAGCTAATCCTCGTACAGTAGCTTATCATAAGTAAGTCACCGCCGCCCGTCCAGAATTGAAGCCGCAACGTATATACAACTGGAGGGAGAAAAAGGAGGACGCGGTGAACCTTAAAGCTTGCGGCCGCTGCGGCGGCGACCAGATCAGGGAAGAAGTGCTGGGCGAGACCGAACTGGTCTGCCTGCAGTGTGGGAATAGGCAGTTCGCGCCCCCGGACACAAATCCCCGCTATATAACGGTCGCCCGCGAGAGGGCCCGCCGCGCTCGCCTGGCGGCCTGAAGCCAGTCATCTCAGCCGAACCGGACTCCGGGCCACCGCCGGAGTCCGGTTTTTCATATCCGCCGCTTGCTTGACCGGTTCCTTAGCGTGTGCTCAACTAAGCGCGCAAACATCGCCTCCAGCAGCGATCGGAGAAGCCCTTGAAAGCCTGTATCAAGCCCGAAAACGGCAAGGTCGAGATGATGGACATCCCGATCCCAGAGCCCGGGCCCGGCGAGATCGTCGTCAAGATGAGCATGTGCACCGTCTGCGGCAGCGATATGCACTTCCTCGACGAGTTCGCCAACGAGATGCTCGCCTTCGCGTTCCCCGGCATCCTGCGCCCCGAGGGGGGCCTGCCGATGGGACACGAAGCCGTCGGCACCGTTCACGCCGTCGGCGAGGGCGTTAAGAAGTTCGCGGCAGGCGACCGCGTAGTGTCATCGTGCCTGATCGGCTGCGGCGTCTGCCACGAGTGCGTAGCCGTCGACCACAGCCAGTGCTCCGGTGGCGGCCGCGTGCTCTTCGGCTGCCAGGCGGAGTACTACACGGTTCCCTTTGCGGACCAGAACACGACGAAAGTACCTGATACCGTCAGCGACGAGCACGCGATCCTCGCCTCCGACATTATGTCGACGGGTTTCGGCGCGATCGAGCGCGGCGAGGCCGGCCTCGGCTCATCCGTGGCGATCTTCGCTCAGGGCCCCGTCGGTCTCATGGCGACGGCCGGCGCGCGGGCCCTCGGTTGCGGCCTGATCATCGGCGTCGACACGATGGACGACCGGCTGGAGGTCTCGAAGCAGTTCGGCGCCAACGTCACGATCAACGCGAAAGAAGAGGACGCCGTCACCAAGATCATGGCGCTGACGGGCGGCGGCGTCGACGTGGCCGTGGAGGCCGTCGGCACGCAGGCGACGTTCGAGGCGGCGACCCGCGCGGTGCGGCGTGGCGGCGTTGTGTCGTCGATCGGCGTCTACGGGCTCACTCCGCAGCTATCGATGCCGACGATGGCTCCGTCGTTCCTGCACCGTAAGGTCGTGACCACGCTCTGCCCGTCGGGCGCCGACCGCATGGAGTACCTGATGAAACTCCTCGAGTACGGCGACGTGAACCTGGAGCGCCTGTTCACCCACAAGATGAAGCTCGACGACATGGCGAAGGCGTACGACCTGTTCCGAGACAAAACTGAAGGCGTGCTCAAGATCGCCATTACGCCCTAGCCAGCAACACACCAGCGAAGGGGGCGGCCGCCTGGTCGCCCCCTTCGCTACGTCTGGCCCTCAGCTACCGATTATTGGTAACGGCCAACGCCGTTGCGACGTCTCTAGCTTCGGAACTCGTGTACCGCGAAATCGGAGACAGATATGCTTCAACGGCTTGCGTTCGCTAGCCTGGCGGCGCCGATGATCCTCTTCGTGGCGTTGCTCGTCATCCCGGGCTTCGACAGGCCCTGGGGCACTTTCTCGTTCCATTTCTACATCGTGTCCGCCACCTCATTGCTGGCGGCCTCCGCCTGCCTGATCCTGATGCTCTCCGCCCGCTCTCTGCGCGAGACGCGGATACTCTTCCTGGCGCTTTCGTTCTTTGCACTCGGCATGATCTTCGCCATCCACGGGCTACAGACGCCGGGCATCATCTTCGACGAACCTTTCGCTGCTCTGGAGCGCTCGCCGTGGCTGGCGACGCTCGCCGCGGGTGTCTTTGCAACGCTCAGCGTCGTCTCGGTACGGGGACTGTCGGAGCGCGTGAACATCCGCAATCCGGAGATGGTGTTCGTAGGAGCCGCCAGCGTGATCACGCTCTACTTCGTGATCAGCATGGCGGCACCCGACTGGCTCGCTGGCTTCCCAACGACTAACAAGTGGTTCCAGCACCTGCTGACCGCGACGACCGTCGGCCTACTCGTCTTCGCCGGGATTCGCTACTATCAGTCATACCTCTTCGCGCGGCTCCCGGCACAGCTCTCCGTCGCCGTCGGACTCTTCTTCCTGGCCGAGGCGCAGATTTCCCTCGACTTCGGCACCTTCTGGTCGT
>JADFTG010000260.1 GCA_022560365.1 Chloroflexota bacterium
CGTTATTCTGGGATGCCCAGGCGCGCCAGATCTTGGTTCTGTGGAAGGAACATGCCGAAGTCAATGCGGTGAAAAACGCGCTTCCCCCAGAACTAGATGCCTACTTCGAGCGTCTTATATTACGGAGGCTACCGATTTCGGACGCCGAACAGGCGGCAGAAGCCTTCGCAGATTGCCTGCAGAGGTTGCAGAAAGAAAGGCTCCGCGCCGAAAAGCAAGCTACGGACTTCCAGATCGCTGATCTCCAGGAGCAAGTGGGCGTCTCTGGCCTGCTCGACACACCCGAACAGAACGTGATCGAGCGAGATATGAACATCGGCAAAGAGCTTCATAGACATGGGAGGAGCGACGACGGCGCAGAGGCCGTTGAAACGAGTGTAAATGGTAACTGAGTACGAAAGCAGAGAAATGTACGAGCGTCGGCGGCGTCGCAGCCAGTTGGCGGACGACCTAATGGACGACGCCGTTGAAGACAGCGACGCTGACGACAAGGACGACGACGACAGCGACCGAGTGGTCAAGCCGGGTGGCGGCGAACTGTCCGACGATGACGCTGTGACCGCTCCGCGTGTGCCCCACGCCCGTGGCGCGCTCGACATGGAAGTGTGGACCGGCCGCAAGTCCGAGGGGCAGGCCGCGGCCGACCTTGAGCTGGAAGAAGGCATCGACGATCCCGTCCGCATGTACCTGCGGGAGATCGGGAAGGTCAGCCTGCTTACAGCCGCCGACGAAAAGCGACTGGCCCGCGCCATGGAGGACGGCGACTTCATCAGGCGGTTCGAGCAGGAGCACATGAAGGAGACAGGCCGCAACGCACACGGCGTTGATGTCCTGGCCCGGATGATCAAGGAACTCCGCGACCTGCGAAAGCCGCTCGAGTTCTACCAGAAGGCGCTGGGCCTGAAGAAGCTCACCATCCCAGAGTTCGTCGAGGCTGAACAGTTCCGCAGCAGCGTCGACGCCGTGCTCGACCTCGATATGGTGTCGAAGCTGCGCAAGACCCTCAAACTCGACGAAGAAGAGGCCGAACGACTGCCTGTGCGCGTCTCGATCGCCACACACGTCCCGCGTCCCGACTTCCTGAGCTGGGCCTACAAGGAGATGGGCAGCGAGAAGCGCTGGGCCGAGCCGCCCGAAGACCTCGCTGGCAGGCTCGCCTCCCACGAGGGTGCCATCAGGGCCCACTTCGCACGCATCAAGGCTGAGGCCAACCGGGCCGAGAGGCGGCTCACGGAGGCCAACCTGCGCCTTGTCGTCAGCGTAGCCAAGAAGTACATCGGCCGCGGCATGTCGCTGCTTGACCTCATCCAGGAGGGCAACATCGGCCTGATCCGCGCGGTCGAGAAGTTCGACTACCGCAAGGGCTACAAATTCAGCACTTACGCCACCTGGTGGATCCGCCAGGCCATCACACGCGCCATAGCCGACCAGGCGCGCACGATCCGCATCCCGGTGCACATGGTCGAGACGATCAACAAGCTCGTCCGCATCAGCCGTCGCCTCGTCCAGGAGTACGGCCGCGAGCCGACCAGCGAGGAGATCGGCAAAGGCATGGAGATCGTGCCGGAGAAGGTGCGCGAGATCATCAAGGTATCGCAGGAGCCGGTTTCACTTGAGACGCCGATCGGCGAGGAGGAAGACTCACACCTGGGCGACTTCATCGAGGACCAGGGAACGATGGCGCCGGCGGAGGCGGCCTCGCACCAGCTCCTCAAGGAGCAGGTACAGGAGGTCGTCGGCACGCTGACGCCGCGCGAGCAGAAGGTGCTCGTCCTGCGCTTCGGCCTGGAGGACGGTCGCAGCCGCACGCTCGAAGAAGTCGGACGCGAATTCAGCGTTACGCGAGAACGCATCCGCCAGATCGAGGCGAAGGCACTGCGAAAGCTGCGCCATCCCAGCCGCAGCAAGAAGCTGAAAGACTACCTCGAGTAGCCGCGAGCACTCAGGACCAACCAGGTGGCGGTCGGCCTGACCGCCGCTTCTTCACCCGTCAAAGGTTGCGCGAGAACTGGATGATGTCTTCGTTGGCACTGTAGCGGGCCGACTCCCAGAACGGGATCGCCGGCGGACTGCGCCGGTCGACCAGAGCGTAGATGCGGCGGGCGCCTTTTGCCTGCAGACGCGACTCGATCTCATTGACGAGCTTTCGGGCGATCCCCTTGCGACGCAGCGTCGGGTCGGCGGCGAGCCGCGCGATGTGACCGCGCCAACCGTCCCAGCCACCGATGATTGTTCCAACGAGGCGTCCGTCGACCTCCGCCACCAGGAAGAGGTCGGGCGAGAAGTCGTGGAAGCGCTGCAGGTACTCGGCCTTGTCCGGCAACTCCGTGTGCCGGTCGATCCGATACCACATCTCGATGATCGCCTCAAAATCTGCCGGCGCTGCCTCGCGGATGATTATGTTGCTCACGAATGGGCATTGTACGACGGCCTGCGGCGTCACGCAGTCATTGACGGCCCGAATCGCCCCGGCGTAGCATCGAATCGAGAACGCACATGCCGCTCTACGAGTACGTCTGCGACGACTGCGAGATCCGCTTCGAGGTCCTCCGCCCGGCGAGCCGGATGGACGACCGGGCGGACTGCCCGCGCGGCCACGTCTCCACGCGCCGTGTCCTCTCCACGTTCGCGACGATGACTCGCGACGAGTACGCAGACCCGGAGCCAGTCAGCGGCGGCTGTGGTGGCGGCTGCACCAACTGCGCCTGCAGCGTCAACTAGCGCTGGCTTCGCGATAGGTGAGCGACAACGTCAACCCAGACCGCTCGCCGAGTG
>JADFTG010000261.1 GCA_022560365.1 Chloroflexota bacterium
AACGGCTCGGCGCCGCAGTACGACGCCTCGTCCGACCCCCGGCCCGTGAGGGCGGTGTCCAGCCAGAACCCGTAGGGCTCGGCGCAGATCTTGCGGAGGTCACGAAGGGCGAGTGCCACGCTTTGATTGTAAGCGGTAAGATGTGCCCAATCATGGTGAGCGAGACCTGCAACGTGAAGAGGCACTGCAAGAGCGCTGGCGCACTGGCGAGAGGAAGAAGCGATGGCTGACGGGACGATCGAAACGAACGAAGCGTGGGTCGACCTCTCCCACGTGGGCGATCTCTACTCAGCGATGCGGGCGTCCGACATGAAGAATCCGTATGACTTCGGCTTCATGCCGGCGATGGCGCGCCTGATCGCGGCGCACGGCCGCATCGGGCCGGCTTTTAGCGCGTTGTTCTCGCAGATCATGTTCTCGCCGGACAGCAGATTGAGCCGCCGCGAACGGGAGATGGTCGCAGCGGTGGCGTCGGCGGCGCAGGACTGCTTCTACTGAACACAATCTCACGCAGAGTTTCTGCGTGTCGAGGGCGGATCACGAGAGCTGGCGGAGGCGCTCAAAGACAAGCGCTGGCGCGAACTGGACCTGACGGAGCGCGAGCGGGCGCTTTGTGCGGTCGCGGAGAAGATGAGCGCGACGCCGACGCGCATGGTGCCGGAGGACTGGGGACCGCTGCGCGGCCTCGGTTTCAGCGATCAGGAGTGTCTCGAGGTGGGTCACATCGTCGGCATCTTCAACTACCTGACGCGGATGGCGGACGGGTTCGGCCTGCAACTCGATCCGGAAACAGGTCACGCCTCGGAATCCGGCGAAGCGCTGCAGCGGCCGGATGCCTGAGCGTTAGGCGTTCGCCAGCGCCGTGACGACGCGGTCCGGATAGTTGGAGCAGATGCCGTCGACGCCCTGCGCGATGAGCTTCGCGATCTGCTCTGGCTGATCCGCCGTCCAGGCGTAGAGGGCGAGGCCGCTGTGCCGGCAGTCCTCCGCGATCCGCTCGTCGATGCCGAGGAAGAAGACGCTGACGCCCTGGGCGCCGATGCTCAGCGCGCGCTCGCGCATTGCTGGCCAGTTGCCGACGCCTTCCGGTGCGACGAGCAGCGCGCAGGGGATCCGAGGATCGGCGGCGCGCATGCCTTCGAGCGCGTTCGGCAAGAACGACCAGCACATCACGTCGCCGACGGCGTCCGCCCGGCTGACCACGCGGGAGACCTGCTCCTCGATGCCTGGCTGCTTGATCTCCATGACGAGGAGCACTTTGTCCTTCGTGATGTCCAGCACTTCGGCCAGCGTCGGCACTGACTCGCCGCCGGCGTCGAGGCCGCGCAACTCGTCTAGAGTAAGGTCCGCGACCGCGCCTTCGCCGCCAGTCGTGCGGCCGACGCCGGAGTCGTGCATGAGGACGGGCACGCCGTCTGCGCTGGCCTGGACGTCGATCTCGATCGCCTCGGAACCCAGTTCGATCGCAGTGCGGATGCCCTGCAGAGTGTTCTCGGGCGCGTGGCCGCCGCAGGCGGCGTGAGAGATCACGAGCGGGCGCATGCCCGGAGTATAGGCGACGGCGATTCGCGGGCGGAAGGCGGCGCTAGGCCGCTTCCGGTGTGCCCAACGGGCTCGTAGGGCCCACCGGGTCCGTAGGAAAGGCGGCTATCATCTCACGGCGCTTGGTCTCGATTTCCGTCGCCAGGTCGCGCGCGACCTTCGACAGCTCGAAGCGGTGCGGCGACGTGGCCATCTTGCGCGGCTCGATCTCGGCGAGGCGTGAGTAGATGCTCTGCGCCATGAAGCGGATAGCGACGCGCCAGTCGAGCGCGGGATCGGATCTGGCATCTACGCCGTGGTCGCGGCAGTAGATGGCGCAGGCCCGCTCAATCTCCGAGTCCAGGCGATGGGCGAGGACGTGATGCGTGGTCGCGGCGACTGCCGGGTCTTCCTGCGGAAAGACGAACGACAGCGCGTGCTTGATCGCGCCGACGACCGAGTAGTCCGGTTGGCGCGAGTCCATCTGGACGTTTAGGCGTCTCTGCTGCGCCAGGAACAGCGACAGGACGTACACCTCGTGTGAGTTGATCGGCAGCCCGCGCGGCAGCACCCGGATCACGGATTCGGCCCAGGCGCGCACCTGCTTGTCGAGCTCTTCGCCCTGGCGCTGCACGCGCCGGAGTTGATGCTCGTTCTCTGGTACGTAGAGCCCGTTGAGGTGGTCCGTGCTGGTCGCATCGTCGGAAGTGAAATCTGCCATTCTTTGCTCCTCATTAGGTATGAGGAGCGGCGCGTGGGAGCCGTTACCCGACAATCAAGGGCGGCCGGTTAACGTTGCGTAGACGCGCGGAGGCTTATCGGTAAAGTGGTCGTGCGATAGAATTGGCGACCAGCCGATGCGGGTGCCCGCGACAATCCAAGGAGCTATTCGAGATGGCCGATGATCTGAGATTTCCCCACGGTTTCTTCTGGGGGACGGCCACGTCCTCGCACCAGGTAGAGGGGAACAACAGGAACAACCAATGGTGGGCCTGGGAGCAGTCCGGCGGGAACATCAAGGACGGCACCGTGTCCGGCATCGCCTGCGATCACTACAACCGTTTTGCTGAGGACTTCCGGATGAGCCGCGAGTGGGGCCACAACGCCCACCGCTTCTCGATCGAATGGAGTCGCATCGAGCCGGAAGAGGGCCGCTGGGACGAGAAGGAGGTCGAGCACTACCGGCGGGTGCTGGAATCGCTGCACGAGAACGGCCTCGTCCCGTTCGTGACGCTGCACCACTTCACGAA
>JADFTG010000262.1 GCA_022560365.1 Chloroflexota bacterium
TTCGTCACCGGCGACGAGGGGACCTTCCCCAAGGAGTTCGACGGCCTGGACGAACTCTGCGACCCGGCGCAGACGATCTCGATGGGCGTGAACGGAGGATCGCTCACGCTGGACAAGCTCGACGAGCTGATCGACGCTGTCAAGGGCGGCAAGCCGGAGATCCTCCTCATGTCCCGCCGCTCTCGCCGCATCCTCAACAAGCTCGCGCGCTCGTCAGGTTCGTTCCTCGAGGCCGAGCGTGACGAGTTCGGGCAGATGCTGCAGTTCTACGACGGCATCCCCCTCGGCGTGTCGGACTACATCGCCGACGATCAGACCGTGGGCACGAGCAGCGACTGCTCGACGATCTACGCCTTCCAGATGGGCGAAGGCGGCCTCGTCGGGCTCACCTCGCCTGGCGGTCTCCACGTGGAGCGCGTTGGCAGCCTGGAGACGAAGGACGCCAGCCGCACGCGTATCAAATGGTACTCGTCGCTGGCGCTCTTCAACGCCATCAAGCTCTCCCGCCTCACCGGCGTACGGCCGTAGGACGAGGAGACAAGGGACAGGAGACCCGGAACACGGGCAGCACTTGTCCCTGGTTCCCTGTTTCCTGTCCCAACCCAACTCCCATGACTTTGATTAAGCGCGCCACTATCAAGTCCTACGATGCCGGGACGCACCGGGCATCCGTCGGCATCTCCGGATCGCTATCGGTCTGGCTGGAAGGCCTCGCGGTGTCGGACTCGATCCCGGCCGCCGCCGTCGTCGCCGGCCGCGAGTGCGCCGTCCTCTTTCACACGGACGACAACCCGGACGACGCCGTCGTCGTCTCGGTGCACGGCGGTGGCCCGCCAGCAAGCGGCGCCGGCACGATCATCCAGGACGCCGACGCCGATACAAAGGTCGACGTCGAGCAGTCCGCGGACGACGACAAGGTGCGGATGACCGTTGCCGGCGCCCAACGGTTCATCCTGCAGAACTCTTCGCCCCACCTAACGCTGGCTGGCGACGCCTGGATCACCAACAACCTTGGTGTGCGCTCCGCGCCGGCGTCCGACGACTCGATCTTCATCAACTGCTCGCCGACTCTCAACGTCAGTACCATCGTCGAATGCCTCCGCATCACCCCCACCCTCGACATCAACGCCTCGAGCTTCCTGTCCATCTACGCCATGCGCGGCACCCTGCTCGGCAAAGCCTCTGGCGGCGGCATCTACAACGCCATAATCGGCTGTGACTACGTCACGTCGCCCTGGTCCGACGGCGCCGGCACGCAGACCGTCTACCTCACTACCGGCCTCCAATCAGCCATCCAGACGCTCCGCACCGCCGGCACCCTCAACATCATCAAAGCAGCGGCTATCATCGCCTACGGCTTCAACTCCGTCCTCGGTGCGTCCACCGCAATCACCGATCTCATCGGCGTCTACATCCGGAGCCCGCTGAGTTCTGTCGGCAACGGCATCACCAACATGACCGGCCTGCTCATTGAACACATCGCCTACGGCACCAACAAGTACCTCATCCACGCCTTCCGCGATGCCACCAACACGTCTCTTCGCCTCGATGCTGGCAACCCACCTGACGCGGCCCTGACCACGGAAGGCGATTCGCAGCTGTACCTGGCGTGGATGGAGAACGGCGCCGTCAACCTGCGCCAGGTCCGCTGGCGTAAGCAGTCGAGTCTCGGATCGGCCGACAAAGTGCTGATCGCAGCGTAGGGAGGCGACATGAAAGTCCAGGACATAGCCGAGATCAGGAACCGCGCCAGGGCGCTGCACGACTGGCTGCCGCGGCTCGACGCGCTCACCGCTCTGCACCGCGACGGCAAGCTCATGCTTGCGGACACGCTCGAGATCACGCTCACCCGCACGCAGCAGACCGCCGTCAAGACGCGTGCCGAAACGCTTGCCGGGAGGCTGCGTTCGCTCGCCGGCTCCCTGCCGGAACCGACATCGCGCACAGGCGCGGCAAACGGCGATGCCGTCGCGCAGACCGAACGCGAGCCAACGTCGCTCATGACGACACTCGCCAACTTGATCGAGCAGCAACTGAACCCCCTGCTCGGCCTCTCGCTCAGCGAGCAGGCCGACGGCACGTTCGGGTTCGAGTTCGAACCCGCCGACGCGCAACAGATCGCCGATCTGCTGGCGACAACGCGAGACCAGGCGAACATCCTCATCGGCGTGCTGGAAGCGCGGCTGGGGCAGTGAACCGGGAGGAGTAACGATGGACCTTTCAGAAATGCGGACCAGGCTGCGTACAGACCTGCACGACGAGGATGCCGCGAACTACCGCTGGACCGACGCCGAGCTGGACCGCCACATCGATCGCACCGTCCGCGAGCTCAGCCTCGCGCTGCCGCTGGAGGCGACGGCGACGCTGACGACCGCCGCCGGCAGCCGCGACCTCTCGATCGCCTCGTTGAGTGATCTGGTGGCGATCGAGGCGGTGGAGTATCCCGTTGGCGAGTACCCGCTGTCGTTCGTGCGGTACTCGGTCTGGCTGAACACGCTGACGATGCTGATCGATAGCACGCCGTCCGGAGGCGATGACGTCAACGTCTACTACACGACGCTGCACACGCTCGACGTCTCGTCATCAACGATACCGCCGCGGTTCGAGGACGTCATCGCCGGCGCCGCCGGAGGTTACGCTGCCGTTGAGTGGTCGTCGTTCGCGACGAACCGCGTGAACGTGGGCGGGCAGGACGTCTGGCGCGACTACCTCACGTGGGGACAGGAGCGCTTGGCCGACTTCCAGCGCGCCCTCG
>JADFTG010000263.1 GCA_022560365.1 Chloroflexota bacterium
TCGGCGGCCTCTCGATGGGCGGGATGATCACGGCGCAGTTCGCGGTGGACTATCCGGACGTGTGCGAGTCGGTGCTGCTCTGCGACACGACGTGCGGCAACGCCGCCGATCCGGGGCCGGGCGGCGAGTGGGAGCGCCGGCTGCTGGAGGGCATCAGCGCCCTGCAGCAGTTCGTGTCGGCCAACGGTCTGCGGGACACGTTGATCCGCGAGTGGGAGTTCAAGGAAGCGAACGACCCGCACTTCGACGTCACGCCGTACTCGATCGAGGACGACTTCCGGCGCATCGAGATGATGACGGTGCGGGGCTACGTGGGCGCCGCGAACGCGATCGCCGCCCGGCCCGATCTGACGGAGAGAGTTACGTCAATCACGGCGCCGACGCTGGTGATGGTCGGCGAGTGGGACGACTTCCTGCCTTGCGCCGAACGCGACCACGGGCTGATCGCCGGTTCGCGGCTCGTCGTACGCGAGGAGTGCGCGCACGGCTCCCGCTGGCGCAACGAGACGTTCCGCGCGGAGATCGAGGCGTTCCTCGCCGACGTCGAGGCGGGGCGCCCGGTCGCCGGCCAGCGGCGGGTGTAGGCCAGCGGTGGGTCTAGAGCTCCGCTCGTCCTTCGAGAGCCTCAGGACGAGCGGGTACGAGCGTCACGCAGACGGCTTCTACACTCCGCCGAGTTCGAGCTCCTGGGTATACTCGCCCTTCTGCGTTGAGTAGCGGAGGCGGAGGCCGAGGACGCGGCGTTTGGCGGCGGCGAGGCCCGCGGTTGCGTCGGTGACTTCGATCACGTCGTACAACTCCTGGGCGCAGTTCGGGCGCACCGTAATGCGGCCGTCGATGGCGTCGATCGCGGCGTCCCGCAGCACGGCGTCCGCGCGGTCGGCCGCCTCGCCGGCCGTCGTCAGGTTGGCGTCGATCACCTGCGTGGTACGGTCGTACGACTCCTCGATGCGCGGCCAGTCGAAGGCCTCCGCGAACACGCCCTCGCCGAAGACCTGGGCACGGTTGCTCGGCGGCGCGACGTCCAGGTAGCGCCCGGCCAGCAGATCGTGGTCGGTGCCGTAAGAGTACGCCGCAGCCTCCGCCGCGACGGGGTGCTTGAGGAAGGCGACTTCTGCGCGCTGGAACATCACGTCCGGGACCGGGCGGAGGGCGCGCCGGACGGCGGTCAGACCCGACTCGCCGGCATGGACAGTGAACGCCGGCCGCAGCGTGAGCGCCGGCAGGCTGGCGCTGACCGACGAGAAGTCGAGCCCGGCGCGCCCGAAGAGGAAGGACAGCAGGTCGAACACGGTGGCCTCTCCGGCCTCCCAGGCGAACTGCCGCCGCAGCCGCTGCGACTGGAGGATGCCCCAGGCGTTATGCCCGCGGATCTCGACGGCCCCGCGGCCGCTGCCGGTGATGCTCTCGACGCTCTCGATCCAGTAGCGCGGCCCCTCCGAGGATTCGGCGCCGAACGACGTCTGGTAGCCCGGCTCGATCTCGATTTCGGCGCCGGCACGCAGGGGCGACGGCGCGGCGGAGTAACGTCCGTCGTCGTTGCGGATCAGGAGCCGAATATCCCCGCCGAACGGCCGGTCCGTGACGTCCGCCTCCAGGACGTCCGCCGTGACGTCAAGCGTGTCGACGGTGAGCGGGCCGCGCCAGACGCCGCCGGGCGTGCAGAGCCAGGCAGCGTTGATGTCGAAGGCGATCGCCAGGCCGTACTCCGTGTCGAGGTCGAACGGGATGGGCTCGCGCCAGCGGTTCTCGGCGAAGTTGGCCGGCGGCGGTCCATAGGTGTGGTAGGCGCGGCTGTACGCCGTGACGCCGGTGTACTTCTCGACGAACGTCGCCCGGTGGGTCGCCGGCCGGCCCAGGAACGGCGCCCGGAAGCTGACGGATGACCCGGCGCTGGCGCGCGTCATCTCTCGCAGGGCGGACCAGGTGTCGGCCGTCTGCCAGATGCCGTCGCCGAAGATGCACGTCCAGACGTACGCCAGACCGTCCGAGTCCGTGCCAGCGACGGCGACGTTCCAGTCCGCCTGGTGGTGGCAGGCCAGTCCGCTGACCGAGGCCACAGAGTTCGTCCAGGCGACCGCCGATCCCCAGATGCCCGCCGTCCGCTTCGCACGGTAGACCGTGGCACCGACCGAGTAGACGAGCACGGAGTCGCCGCTCGACTTAACGTCGGCGGCGAGCCAAGTCACGGCCCCCGCTGCCGACGCCGCAGTGACCGCGCCGCCGAGCGTCGCGCCATGATCGGTGCTTTCGCGGACGCGGATCGTCGTGCCGTCCGTGTCGACGTAGAAGAGGAGCACACGCGAGCCGTCCGCGCAAAGTGCCGTGTCGGCGCCGGCGACGGCCCCGAGATCCGTCCAGGACGAGAACGTGCTTCCGGGGCCGGGGCTCGTCACGCGCTGGTAGTAGACGCGCCCACCGTCCACGCGCGAGCGGATGAGCGAGCCGTCGCCGGGCATCGTAGCAGCGTGGTAGCCCTCGGGTTCGCTGCCGGTGTACAAGCGCTCGAACGCCAGCCGCCTGACGCCGCCGATGCGGTCGTACAGCACGACCTTGAGGTACGGTTCCGAGGAGGCGCTTTTCTGAGCGGCGAGCAACGTCGGCGAGATGCTGCGCAACGCTACGGTCCCTGGACGGTGGACTGGTCCGCCGGCGCGGCGGCGGGCGGATAGAGGCGACGGACGCGGACGGCGTTGCGCCGGCCGTGCTTCGCGAGGGCGCGCTGAAAATCGGCCAGGCGCTCCTGTC
>JADFTG010000264.1 GCA_022560365.1 Chloroflexota bacterium
CAGCCAAATCGGCGAGAACTTAGTCGCGCGAAACCGTTCGATCATTTCACATCATGCTATAGATGGTCGCGCTTATCGTCAACGCGGACGGCCCTGGGATCGCAGCCAGGCAGAGCCGTGCTACAATGGCCCGCGATACGCTCCGGATCGAAGCATGCGCACCAGCCTCCTCATCTTCTCTCTTCTTCTTCTTGCGGTGGTAGTTGCCTGTGGCGGCGACGGCGAGGGCCCCTATACCTCCGATCCGTCCGGCCGCATCGCCTTTTCCTCCGAGCGCGACGGGAACCGGGAGATATACGTCATGAGCGCCGACGGGAGTGGCGTTACGAACATCTCGCAGCATGCCGCAGACGACACGCAGCCCTCCTGGGCGCCTGCCGGTGACCGTATCGCGTTCATCGCCAATCGAGGCCGGGTCCCGGACATCTACGTGATGGAAGCCGATGGCGGCAACGTCGAGCGGATCACCGAGGATCCGGCAGTGGAGGCCCTCGTGCGTTGGTCGCCCGATGGTGAGCGAATCGCCTTTTCCAGCGGCCGGGATCAGTCCCAGGGCTTTCTCTGGGTCGCCAATGCGGACGGCAGTGAGGCGTTTCCCCTGCTGGCGGCGATAACCCCAAGCGGGCCTGAGGTCGCCTGTGCGGGCGGCTTCCCCGCCTCCTGGTTCCCCGACGGCGAGACAATCCTCTATCGCGGTTCCCAGGGCGGTATCGAAGCCCTGCAGATCTGCAGCGTTAAGGACGATGGCTCCGAAATCGAGATCATCTTCAGCGAAGAGAACGTCTCGAGCGACCGGCCCAGCCTGTCGCCGGACGGACAGAAGATTGCGTTCATCTCCAACTCACCGGCGAACTTCGAGGTCTTCGTGATGACCTCGAGCGGCGCGGACAAACAACGCCTGACCGTCGATCCGGGCGGCGATCTGGACCCCGTCTGGTCGCCCGATGGTCAGTGGATCGCGTTCTCGTCCGAGCGCGACGGCGACTACGATATATACATCATGCGTCCCGATGGCTCCGACTTACGTCAGCTCACGGACGCGCCGGGCGCCGACCGTAATCCGAACTGGGTGCCGTAGCCGGTAGCGCCGGCCTGCTGGACGGCGCTAACTCTGGCTCGGTCAGCTAAGGCAGCGGACAAGCTCTTCGGCATTGGCCCGCATCATCTCGATATAGCCGTCAGCTTCGGCATCGATACGGTCGCTGTAAAGAGAACAGAGCAGCACTCCCGTCTCATCCGCGATCTGCTCAAGGGCAGTTGCGTCGTACCCTCGCTCGGCGAAGACCGCTGGCACCCCTGCGTCTTTCAGCGCCTGAGCCAGCGCGTCGAGCCCCTCCTGTGTCGCCGTCTCCTGGGGGGAGGCAGCGGTGAAGCCCAGGACTTCGAACCCGTAGGCACGGGCGAAGTGCGGGAACGAGTCGTGCAGCGATACAATCTGTCGACGCTCCGCCGGGATGGCTTGTAGTGTCTCTGCGATCTCCTCGTCCAGCGCCTTAAATTCCGCATTCAGCTCGCGCGCTCTCTCCTGGTACTCGGGTATGTTGCTCGGGTCAACGATCCCAAGCGAGTCTTCGGTGGACTCGATGTACTGGCGAGCGACATCGACGTCGAGCCACAGGTGTGGGTTGTCGCCGGCCTGTTGAGCGGTAGTCGGGAACTCGCCCCCAGACGGTGGCTCCGCGGTCGGAGATGGCAGTGCGATGGCGTAGCCGATGATCTGCGTGCGCCCTGAGGCGTTGGCGAAGACGAATTCGAGAGACGGCTGATCGAGGTCCAGCCCGTTGTATAGAACGAGATCCGCCGAGACAATCGCTGCGGCCTTCTCCGGCAGAGGCTCGAACGTCCGCGGGTCGGCGTCGGCTGGGACGAGGGCGGTGACCGTGACGTTGTCGCCTCCGATCGCACACGCGAAGTCGGCGAACAGCGGCAGCGTAACTACGATTTGCACGTCACCGCCCGTGCAACCCACTGACGGGCCGCCGCCATTGTTGCCGCCGATGCAGGCGGCGATGACCGTGCCTGCGGCCACAACCGCTATGGCGAGCTTGAGAACAGGGGAGAACCTCATTCAGCTAGCCTGCCGGTGGCTGCCAGCGGAGTTCGCACGTTCGCATGATGTAATCTGCGTCACGGTTGATTTTCAGCTTCAATCGCCCGTCGGGCTGGATTGGGATCGGCCGATCGGCGACGCTGTTGGCAGCGGCTCTCCCACGATCTCGGGCACTGTGAACTGAAGGGAGACTTCGATCGGCTCGTCGGGCTCCTGCAGGGTTGTGATTATGGTGACCTGCCCCCTCACGGGATCGTCGACGTGCTGGAAGCGGATGACGAGCAAGCCGCGCCCGGCGTCTTCGGTCTCGGCCAGCGGCTGCCAGGGCTCCGTGCGCACGACCAGACGGTAAAAGCTGGCCACGGCGTCGCGCGAATCGCTCGTCGCGAGGGTCACCCTCACCTGGTCGGCGAAGCGTGCCGTGTCGGTGACCTTCGCGTCCGGATACAGCTGAAAGGTCTCCGGGTAATCGGCGGGCAGGCTCTCCAGCAGCTCGCCTGTTGGAGGGGCGCCCACGGTTGGCGTTCCCACCTCTTCCGTTAGGCTGTTGTCTCCATTCGGAGATCCCTCGCCATCGTCCCCGTCGTCGCCGCACGCGGCCAGCATTGCAACGACGACGAAAAGCGCCAGTGGCAGGTATGCTAGGCGGACGGTTCGCAGGTTCGGCGCGCGTGTTTGCATAATGGAG
>JADFTG010000265.1 GCA_022560365.1 Chloroflexota bacterium
TCGAGGTTGATCGTGCTGCGTGTCAGTCGGGCGTAGGCGACGACGCGGTTAAGGCAGCCCTCCAGCGCGCGGATGTTGTCCCGGACGCGGTCCGCGAGATAGCTCAGCACCTCGGTCGGCACGTCGACCCGCCGTTCACTGGCCTTCGCCATCAGGATGGCGAGGCGCGTCTCTTCGTCCGGTAGCGCGATGTCGGCGGTCAGCCCCCATTGGAAGCGGGACGAGAGCCGCGCTTCCATGCCAGGGAGGGCCGGGGGCGGCTGGTCGCCGGCAAGGACGATCTGGCAGCCGTTGGAGTGCAAGTCGTTGAAGGTGTAGAAGAACTCCTCCTGCGACTTGCCTTTGGATCCCAGGAACTGCACGTCGTCGAGCAGCAGGAGCTGCACGGAGCGGTAGCGTCGGCGGAACTCATCGGTTCGACTCTGGGCGATCGAGGTGATGAAGTCGTTGACGAACTGCTCTGACGTGACGTAGAGCGCGTTGATGTTCAGCTGACCGGCGCGCAGGGCGATCGCCTGCAAGAGGTGAGTCTTGCCCAGGCCCGGACTGCTGTAGATGAAGAGAGGGTTGTAATCCTCTCCGGGTCTTTCGGCGGCTGCCAGGGAAGCCGCCGCCGCGATGCGGTTGGAGTCCGCGACAACGAACGTGCGGAAGGTGTAGCGAGGATTCAGCCGCTGCTTGAGCAATGGGCTCGAGATCAAGGAGTGCACGGGCGAGGCCTCGGCCAGCGGCATCTCTGCCGCTTTGGTCGCCGGTTGGCTGTTGCTGTTCACGTGCACCTGACCGTGTCGCTTACCGTTGGTGCCGATGATCTCGAACGAGACCTCAGTCGGCTGTCCCAGAATGCCGCCAACGGTCTTGGAAACGATCCCCTTCATGCGGGTTCCCAGCCATTCCTTCACGAACTCTGTCGGGACTCCTACGATAAAGTTCCCGTCCTCGTGCCGGAGCCCCAGAGTGTCCTTGAGCCAGGTGTCATAGTTCGGCTTCGTGACATGAATCTGGAGCTGGCCGAGGGCGGTATCCCAGACGCGTTGAGCCGTCGGGTTTGCCATCAGGAGCGCCTCCGTGTGAAGTAAAGATAGGGTGTTCGGTGGAGCGACTGGCGGGAAGATAGCAGGGAGGAATCAAGGGCGTCAATGGCTTTATGTTAATTAGCGCAGGGACTATGCGGCCCTTTTCGAACGCCTTAAAGATGGAGCGGTTGCAGGCCCATTTTTTACCCGCGTTATAATGACCGCACTCCTCCTCCGGAGACTCTCATGCTTCTCACAATGGACGTTGGCAACACCAATATCACGCTCGGCATCTTTGATGGCGATAAGCTTCTCGCGACGTGGCGCATAGCCACCGACGTCGAGCGTCTGCCGGATGAGTACGCCGTCATCATACTCAGCCTCCTCCAGCACCAGTCGATCGACGCGGACGCCGTCGACGAGGCGATCATGGCCTGCGTCGTCCCGGACCTCGAGCCCGTGTTCGAGGCGGTCGTCCAGCGCTGCTTCCACATCTCCCCGCTTCACGTCACGACCGGCGTCCGGACGGGGCTGCGCATCGTCTACGACTCGCCGCGAGAGGTCGGTGCAGACCGGGTCGCCGACGCGGTCGCCGCGATCAAGCTGTACGGCCCTCCGTTGATCATCGTCGACCTCGGCACCGCGACCGTCTTCGACGCGATTAACGCCGACGGCGATTACCTCGGCGGCGCCATAGCACCCGGGCTTGGCATCGCCTCCGAAGCGCTCTTCAGGCGCGCCGCCAAGCTGTCCCGCGTAGAGCTGCACCGGCCGGACACGGCGATCGGCCGTAATACGGTGGCCGCTATCCAGTCTGGTATCCTTTTCGGGTACGTGGGTCTCGTTGAAGGCATCGTGGCCCGCATCAAGGAAGAGCTGGGTGGTTCGGCCAAAGTCATCGGCACCGGCGGCTGGGCCGAGATCATCGCTCGGGAGACCGACGCTATCGATAAGGTCGACACGCAACTGACGCTCGTCGGCCTGCGTCTCATTCATGAGATGAACAAGGCGTAACTGGCCATGTACAACCTGACCGATAAGCAGATCGTCCTCGGTGTGACCGGGAGCATCGCCGCCTACAAGGTGCCTGACCTCGCGAGCAAGCTGACCCAGGCCGGCGCCGCCGTCGACGTGGCGATGACCGAATCGGCGACGCGCTTCGTGGCCCCCATCACGTTCCAGGGCGTGACCGGCCGTCGCGCTTACCACGACATGTGGGACGAAGCCTCGGAGACCGCCGAGCTGCACGTAGTTCTCGCCCGTAGGGCCGACCTCATGGTGATAGCGCCGGCGACGGCGACGATGCTCGCCCGAATGGCGCACGGACTGGCCGAAGACCTCGTGAGCTTGACCGCGCTGGCCACGCGCGCGCCGGTCCTCGTCGCCCCGGCGATGGATCCTCACATGTGGGAGCACGCCGCGACCCAGGCGAACGTCGCCACGCTCCGGTCACGCGGCGTGAGCTTCGTTGGCCCGGAGGAAGGGCGGTTGGCGTCCGGTCAGATGGGGACGGGGCGGATGTCCGAGGTGCCGGTTCTTTTGGGTGCTGTGAGAAGCGCGCTCGGCCGGGACGGCGACCTAACAGGCAAAAAGATTGTCGTCTCCGCCGGCGGTACCCGCGAGGCGATCGACCCGGTGCGCTTCATCGGCAACGAATCGTCGGGCAAGATGGGCTTCGCCGTCGCCGAGGCCGCGCGCGACCGCGGCGCCGA
>JADFTG010000266.1 GCA_022560365.1 Chloroflexota bacterium
TCAGCGGCAAGGTCATCAAGAACATGTGGCTCGCCGGCCTGGCGAGCGCCGGCGTCACCGTCTTCAGCAACCTCGCGTGATTCGGCACCCGCGAGGGGCGCTGCGCTATAGTGGCGGCGTATGTCTGAAGTCTGCGCAGGGGTTATCGTCGCTGCCGGCGCCGGGATGCGAATGCGCGGCGCCGACAAACTCTTCTCAGTCGTCGCCGGCCGGCCGCTGCTGGCGCACACCGTCGCCGCCTTCGAGAGCTGCGAGCCCATCGCTCGTGTCGTGCTCGTCGTCTCCGAGGTGAACCTGGAGCGCGGGCGGGTCCTTGTCGCCGAAGAGGGCTTCTCCAAAGTAGTCGCCGTCTGCACCGGGGGCCGGCGGCGCCAGGACTCCGTGAAGTGCGGGCTCACGGCGCTGGGCCCGTGCGACTGGGTCGCTGTGCACGACGGTGGCCGCCCGCTCGTGCGGCCGGGCATGATCTCGCGCGGGCTCGAGGCAGCCCGCGCGACCGGGGCCGCCGTACCGGTCCTGCCGCTGGCCGACACGATCAAAGAGATCGATGAGACGGGCGCCATCACGCGCACGCTGGACCGATCGCGCCTGGTCGCCGTCCAGACGCCTCAGGTTTTTCGCTTCGATCTCCTCGTCCGCGCGCACGATGAGGTCACCGGCGACGTCACGGACGACGCGGCGATGGTAGAGTCGCTCGGCCACGCCGTGGCGACGTTCGAGGGCAGCAGCCGCAACGTCAAGATCACCACGGCGGAGGACCTGATGCTGGCGGAGGCGTACCTGGGATGACCGAGGCACACGCACCCGATCTGGCCGATGTGCTCAGCCGTTACGCCATTGACACGCCGCGTGTTACCGAGAAGCTCTCCTCTGGAATCGTCAACGATAGCTGGCTCGTCACTGACAGCGCTGGCGCCAGGTACATCCTGCGCGCCTACCGGCGCGTCCGCGATCCCGAGCGCGTGCTTTTCCAGTTGCGGTTCCAGGATTACCTGCGCGAGCAAGGCTACCCGACGGCGGAAGTGATCCGGACGGCGGATGGCGAGCCGTTTCTGACGTTCGCGGGCATGCCGTGGGCTCTCTTCGTCGTCGTCGAGGGCCAAGAGTTCGACTTCACGCGCCTGTCGCAGGCTGCTGAGGCCGGCCGCCGCCTGGCGGAGTTCCACGAGATCACGGTCGGATACGACGGGCCCGTTGCTCCCGTGACAGCGGGCGAAGCCGGCTTTTCGGCCCTCGACGCGCCGCCTTCCAGCCACACATGGGACAACTCGGTGCTTGGCGAGGAGCACGAGGACCGCCTCGGTCGCCTCTTCCTTGGACCCGAGTACGCCGGTGACCTCGGCTTCTTCAGTGACTGGTGCCGCCGCGCCGCCGCGACTTGGCCAAACGACCGCTCCGCGGCCTTGCCGCGCGCCTGGCTTCACTGCGACTATCACGGCCGGAACATGCTCTTCCGGGACGACGAGATGGTCGGTCTCTTCGACCTCGACTTCGTCACCCGGGGCCCGCGCGTCTTCGACGTTGCGCGTGGCCTCTTCAACTTCGGACGCGAGAAGCGCGGCTCCAGGGTCATCCGCGATGACTTCTGCCGCGCCTTCCTCGATGGCTACGAGACACGGACGCCGCTCACGGGCGAGGAGCGCGGTTCGCTCGGCTTCATGGCCGTCCTCAACTGGTGTCCGGACGCGGCCTTCTACGAGGGGCGTCTCCCGGAGGAGGGCGCTGAGCGCATCGCCGAGCGCCTGCGATTTGACGTGAGCATGATGCGCGCTCTTGACGCGGAGATCCGTCGCCTCGCGCCCGAGTTCGGATGGACGGTCGTCTGATGCGAATCGGCATCGGCTACGACATCCACCGCTTCGGCCCGGGACGTACGCTCGTCCTCGGCGGCGTCTCACTCCCCGGCGAAACAGGCCTGGCTGGTCACTCCGACGCCGACGTCGTCCTGCACGCCGTCATCGACGCGCTGCTGGGCGCGGCTGCCCTGGGCGACATAGGAACGCACTTCCCGGCAGACGACTCCGAGTGGAAGGACGCCCGCAGCTCCGTGCTTCTGGAGAGGACGCTCGCGCTTGTGCGAGATGCCGGATACGCTGTCGAAAACGTTGATGTCACTGTCATCGCCGAGAAGCCGCGTCTCGCGCCGCACGTCGCGGCGCTGCGTGCCCGGATGGCGGAGCTGATCGGCGTCTCGGAGGATACGGTGAGCGTGAAGGCGACGACGAACGAGGGTATCGGCGATATCGGACGCGGTGAGGCGATCGCGGCGGTCGCCGTTGCGCTCCTGCGCGAAGCGTGAATCCTTGACTGCCCGCTTCAGTGACGCATATACTGGTTAAGCCTCCCTGTGGGGCGAATTTTTTTGGCGTCCGGCGGAAACGCAGGCCGAAGTGGCGCAATGGTAGCGCAAGCGATTTGTAATTGCTAGGTTGTGGGTTCGATTCCCACCTTCGGCTCCAGGGTAATGGGACACGGAACGGGAACAAGGAACGCGGGTTCCATGACCCCGGCTCCAGGCTCCATGTTCCGTCGAAAAAACGGCGGGGTGGCAGAGCGGTCAATTGCACCGGGCTGTAAACTCGGCGCCCTGAAGGGCTACGCAGGTTCGAATCCTGCCCCCGCCACCAGAAACGAGGGAGAAAGGCGGGCCCACGTAGCTCAGTTGGTAGAGCACGTTCTTGGTAAGAACGGGGTC
>JADFTG010000267.1 GCA_022560365.1 Chloroflexota bacterium
CGGCGATCGAAACGCCTGTCCCCGTCCAGCAGAACAGCACGGCCTCTTCCGCATTACCTGACGCCACCGCTTGCGCCACTTCGCCCGCTACCACCGGCCAGGCAGAAGCAGCGCTCTCATCGCGGAGCGGACCGAACAGCTCGACGTCGAAACCCCGGCTCCGAAGATCCTGCTCTACGAAGTCGGTAACGTGCGACCGTTCGTCACTGCCAAGCGCAATGCGCAAATTACTGTCACCATTCATACGTGGGGATCGGCGCATCCGCGCCCGCATCAATTATAGGCAACCGCTAGGTTATACGGCAAAGCGAGCCGCGCGGTTGTCCGCGCCTATAATGGGCCGATGACCAGCTCCCTCCTGGCCGGCATCCGGCCGCAAGACCGCGCCCGCCTCGAAGATCTCCTCTCCCGCAAATGGAGCCTCCCCGGCGAGCACCCCGTGTCAGCGCTCGACGCCCTGGCGCTCGGCAACTACCGGACGGTCGCCATCCTCGGCCCGAAGAACGCCGTTGGCTCGCGCTACTTCCAGCTCTTCCTCGCCGATGCGGACGGCCGCCTGGCGGAAGGCGCGCTGGCTCTCGGCCTCCACAACTCGGGACCGTATCCAGGCTTCAACTGGATCGAGATGTCTCAGTACCAGGAGAGGCCGCGCTTCGGCGAGACGGAGCTTTCGCTCTGGGACTCCGGCCTCGATGAACCCCTCTTCGCGGCGCTGAGCGGCCTCGTCCCCGCCGGCGGCCACCTGATGGTGGAGTACGACTCACCGAGCCACCAGGCGACGGAACGCATCCTCACGCTGCGCTATCCGGTCGCCGCCTCGCCCATCGGCTTCCGGATGTTTGCCGCCGGCGTCCGTTCCTACCGTGACTGGTACATCTCGGAAGGCGGCCGCGAGGGCCCTCGTAAGCTGCAGGGGTTCAAGCCGCTGAACACCGAGGTCGCCGCCGAGAAGACGGCGGCGCTGCGGACAGAGCTGGAGGAGATGCTGGCGTCGCCGGCCAACGACAGCCACGGCGAATGGGGCCAGCTGGCACGGGCGCTGGGCCGCAGAGTCCTGGACGATCTCCCCGAAGCTTAGGTTTCGTCCGAAATTCCTTTGACCCGTGCTCATTCTTGACAGCGGCGAGTGTGGACAAGCACAATCACGCACAGAACCCTATGCCCCTACTACGCATCCCCACAGTCGCCCACGAAGGGTCGCTCACCCGGTACATTCCGGACTTGTAGTTCCCTATCCCCATTCCACAGCGGAGGTTTGTCCACTCATGCTAACAATCAGCGTCATCAAGGCAGACATCGGAGGCTTCGTCGGCCACTCGGCCTCCCACCCCGATATCCTCGCCCTCGGCCAGGAGTGGCTGACCCGGGCTCAGCAGAAGGGTCTCCTCATCGACTCGCACGTCAGCCATTGCGGCGACGACATGTTCCTGATCATGACCCACGAGCGCGGCGAGGATAACGAAGAGATCCACAAGCTGGCCTGGGACACGTTCATCGCCGGCACCGAAGTCGCCAAGAAGCTGAAGCTTTACGGCGCGGGCCAGGACCTCCTGACCGACGCCTTCAGCGGCAACATCAAGGGCGCCGGCCCCGGCTCCGCCGAGATGGAGATCGAAGAACGCCCCAGCGAGCCGATCATCGTCTTCATGGCCGACAAGACCTCGGCGGGCGCCTTCAACCTGCCGCTCTACAAGATGTTCGCCGACCCCTTCAACACGCCCGGCCTCATCATCGCCGAGCCGCTGCACAAGGGTTTCCGCTTCCAGGTGCAGGACGTCCAAAACCACAAGCAGATCGAACTCGACGCCCCCAACGAGCTCTACGACCTGCTCGTCTTCATCGGCGCGCCCTCCCGCTACGCGATCAAGCGCATCTACAACCGCTTGACCGGCGAGATCGCGGCCGTCTCCAGCACCGACAAGCTCTCCCTGATCGCCGGGCGCTACGTCGGCAAGGACGACCCGGCGGTGGTCGTGCGCTGCCAGGGCAACTTCCCCGCCGTGGGCGAGGTGATCGAACCGTTCACCACGCCCTGGATCGTCGAAGGCTGGATGCGTGGCTCACACCACGGCCCGCTGATGCCGGTAGCTCTCAAGGACGCCCACCCCAGCCGCTTCGACGGCCCGCCGCGGTTAGTCTCGCTGGGCTTCCAGCTGGCCAACGGCAAGCTCATCGGTCCCCGCGACCTCTTCGACGACCCTGGATACGACCACACGCGCGAAGAGGCGAACCACATCGCCGACTTCCTGCGCAAGCACGGCCCGTTCGAGCCGCACCGCCTGCCTCTGGAAGAGATGGAGTACACCACGATGCCAGCGGTGGCCGCCAAGCTCGAAGGACGCTGGACGGACCTGGCGGACGACGGCAACAAGAAAAAGATCATGGCCGCCCCGATCGCCGAAGTCGAATAACCGAAACGCCAGAAAGCACGGGCGGAGGGCGCATGTCCTCCGCCCGTTCGTATCGACCCGAGTCCTGCGCAGGACGGAACCTTCTCGCCACCCCATCCGTCTGATGGGTAAGTAAGAGAAAGGAACGTTCCAACATGACCAAGCTCATACCTTTTGGATCACTGATCACGCTAGTCATCGGCGGCATCGGCGTCTTCGCCGTAGAGCATTTCCAGAGCCGCGCCGATGGATCGGCGTGGATCGTATCCGGAGGGGTCGCGCGCGTAATCGGCC
>JADFTG010000268.1 GCA_022560365.1 Chloroflexota bacterium
AACCGGCGCTCGCGGGCGTCCTGGCGAAGGCCGGCCTGCCAGCGGTGGCGATGCACTATCAGCGTGGCCGCGAGTTCAAGGACACGATCGGCAACGTCATCGAGGGTTGGCTCGAAAGCCTGCGCATCGCCCGCGACGCCGGACTGCCCGAGGAACGCGTGATCCTCGACCCCGGCTTCAACTTCGGTTGGACGAACGAGCAGGCGTTGGAGATGCTCCGTCGCCTGGGGGAGCTGCGGGTCGTTGGCCGGCCGCTCCTCATCGGCACTTCGCGCAAGTCGACGATCGGTGCGGTGCTCGGCGGCTTGCCGGCTGAGGAGCGCCTCGAGGGCACGGCGGCGACAGTCGCCATCTCCGTCGCCGGCGGTGCCGACATCGTGCGCGTGCACGACGTTAAGGAGATGTCGCACGTCGCGCGCATGGCCGACGCCGTGGTGCGCGGCTGGAAGGAGGAGAAGTGACAGACCTATCGGAAAGGCCTACCAGTGCGATCATGCAGATGCTCGGTGGCCAGATCGACTCGTTCGAAGATGGTGTCAGCGTGATGTCGTTGAAGCTCGAAGACCGCCACATGAACCCGAACGGAGTGGTCCACGGCGGTGTCATTACAACTCTCATGGATGAAGCCACCGGACACGCCATCGTCACCATCCGCGGCCTGGAAGTGATGGCCGAGACGCCGCACGCGACCATCGACATGAGCGTCAGCTTCCTCTCCGGAGCGCGGGTGGGCGACGAGCTGGTCTGCGAAGCCCGGACGCTGCGCATCGGGCGCGCGGTGGCGTTCGCGGAGGCCGAAGTACGGCGTCGCGGCTCCGACGATCTTGTGGCGAAGGGACGGTTCACGTACGCGATCCTCCAGAAGCGTTCCGGCTGACGTCTGCATCGCCCTCGGCGCCAACCTTGGCGACCGCGAGGCCAACCTGCGCTCGGCGTTGCGTGCGATCGAGGACGTCGCTCGCATTGTGGCGGTCTCGTCGCTGTTCGAGACGGATGCCGTGACGCCGGACGGGAGCGAGGGGCCGCCGTACTACAACGCCGCCTGCCGCATCGAAACAGAACTGGGCCCGCTGCCGCTCATGCGCTTCCTGCAGTCAGTGGAACGCGAGATCGGCCGCACCCCATCCGCGGAGCGCTGGGCGCCTCGCCCCATCGACCTCGACCTGCTCCTCTACGGCAACGATATCGTTGAGACGGACGAGCTGACGGTGCCGCACACTCGCATGGCCGAGCGCCCGTTCGTGCTGGTGCCGCTTGCTGAGATCGCAGCGGACGTTGTGCATCCCGTCCTCAATCGCACGATCGCGGAACTCGCAGAGGAAGCGGGCGATGCGGGCGTGCGCCGGATCGCGGAGGCGGGCTGGGACGGCCTGACAGGCGACGGGCCGGGCTAGGCTTCGTCGGGCGCGGGCGGCTCGCTCATCTCTTCGAGCTCTTCTTCCTCGCCGGTGAACATCGTCCAGCCGATCCAGAAGGCGAGCGCCGAGACGGCGGCGAGCGCGCTGAGGACGGGCAGGGCCAGGGCCAGGTAGCTGCGCCGCGTCACCGCCCAGAAGAAGATCACGAACTGGAACGCGGAGACGAGCATGATGATCAGGCCGGTGCGCTGTGAGGGCTCCATGCTCAGCCGCTCTGGCCGGACGAGCCGACGCGCATCTCGGGCGGGAGGAGGTTGGGGATGCGGTCCTCGATCGGGTACTTTTCGCCGCACTTGCTGCAGGTGAGCATTCCCTGGATCACCTCGTCGCCGTTGGCCTCGTCGATGGACAGCTCCAGCGGGCTTTTGTCCATCGGGCAGGCGAGGATGTCGACGATGTCTTTGCGCATGGTGGTCTCGGCTCGAATTCTATGGCCGGTTACCGGGGCCGTCAAACGCGGGCGCAGGATACAATCGGAACAGAATGAGCGAGACCAGGCGAATCCCCCTCGACCGTCGCGTGCTCGTCGTGCGCGAAGAACGGATCGACCTGCGCCCGGAGCGCGGCGCCGTGATCTTCCCGCTCGTCGGCCTCCTGATCAGCGGTGCGATCTTTGCTGTAGTCGTCCTGTTCGCGGGCGACCTCTCGGCGACGGTGCTGGTGCTGATCTTGCTGCCGGGCCTCTTGCTGGCGCCGTTCGCGGCGATGGGCCTTGTCTACTCGGTAATCGGCGCCGCCGTCGTCGTCCAGAAAGCGAAGAAGTCGGTGTGCTTTCAGCAGGGCGTGCTCGGCCTGGGCATCGGCACGATGGACCTGGTGCCGTTCTGGAAGATCGATCACATCGCCGTCGAGGACTTCGAGCAGGGGATCGTCGCGCCCGGTCCGCACCCGCTGGACTTTCGCGCCTGGGACATCGTGCTTGTTAAGGTGAGCGGCAAGCGCCTGCCGATCGCGCAGGTGATCGCCGGCGCCTCCGGCGACCTGATCGAAGAGGGCTGGGACCGCGCTCTCGATGCCGCGGAGGCGATCGCCGAGATGACCGGCAGCCGGGTCGAAATCACGGCTGAGATCGAGACGGGCGGGCCGGCGGAACCCGAGGCTAGGCCGGCGAAAAAGGCGCGCTAACGTGAGCGCTGAGGCGGAGATCCTCCGCAAGTACTGCACGATCGCCGCCGTCGGCCTCTCAAGCGACGAGGCGCGCGATTCACACAGCGTTTCGAAGTACATGCAAGCTGTCGGCTACCACATCGTGCCGGTCAA
>JADFTG010000269.1 GCA_022560365.1 Chloroflexota bacterium
CGAGATCACGCCCTTGTTGCCGTGGCGGCCGGCCATCTTGTCGCCCGATTGCAGCTTGCGCTTCACGGCGATGAACACCTTGACCATCTTGAGAACACCCGGCGGCAATTCGGCGCCGCGCTGAAGCTTCTCGACCTTGTCGTCGAAGCGGCTTTCGAGACGCCCCAAGGCTTCGTCGCAATGAGCCTTGAGACGTTCGATCTCGGCCATCGCCTTCTTGTCCTTGAGGCCGATCTGCCACCACTGGCCGCGGCTGAACTGCGACAGCACGTCCTCGGTGATCCTGGTGTTGGGCTTGAGCCCCTTCGGCCCGCTCGCCGCCATCTTTTTCACCAGCAACGACTTGAGGTCGGTGTAAATGTGGCGTTCGATGATCGCGCGTTCGTCGTCGCGGTCCTTGGCGAGATGCTCGATCTCCTCGCGCTCGATGGCCATGGAGCGCTCGTCCTGGTCGATGCCGCGCCGCGAGAACACGCGAACCTCGACAATCGTGCCCGAAACGCCGGGCGGCAATTTCAGGCTGGTGTCGCGCACGTCGGACGCCTTCTCGCCGAAGATCGCGCGCAGCAGCTTCTCTTCCGCCGTCATCGGTCTCGCCCTTGGGCGTGATCTTGCCGACGAGGATGTCGCCGGACTGCACCTCCGCGCCGACGCGGACGATGCCATACTCGTCGAGGTCGAGGAGGCTCTCCTCGCCGACGTTGGGGATGTCGCGGGTGATCTCCTCCGGCCCCAGCTTGGTGTCGCGGGCCTCCGACTCGTGCTTTTCGACGTGGATGGAGGTGAACTTGTCGTCCTGCGACACCTTCTCCGAGATGATGATCGCGTCCTCGAAGTTGTAGCCGTCCCAGCTCATGAAGGCGCAGAGCAGCGTCTGCCCCAGGGCGAGCTCACCTGAATCCGTGGAAGAGCTGTCTGCCAGCGTCTGGCCGGCCTTCACCTTATCGCCTCGCTTCACGATCACGCGGTGGTTGATGCAGGTGCCCTGGTTCGAGCGCAGGAACTTCTTTAGCGGGTACTCTTTCTGTTCCTTGGCGTACTTCACAAAGATCGATTCGCCCGTAACGCTGGTGACCTCGCCTGAGGCCTCTGCGATGATCACCTGGCCAGAGTCGATCGCCGTCTGCTTCTCCATGCCCGTCCCGACCAGCGGGATCTCCGGCCGCAATGTGGGAACCGCTTGCCTCTGCATGTTCGCGCCCATCAGCGCGCGATTGGCGTCGTCGTGCTCAAGGAACGGGATCAACGACGCCGCCACAGAGACGATCTGCTTCGGTGAGAGGTCCATGTAGTCGACGTGGTCGGGGCTTGCCGTGGTGAACGTATCGGTCCGTGCCTCGACGCGATCGGTAAGGAAGTGGCCGTTCTCGTCGAGCGGTGAGTTGGCCTGCGCGACGACGAAATCCTCTTCTTCGTCGGCGGAGAGGTACTCGACCTTTTCCGAAACGAACGGGATGATCGGCACAAGCTCTTTTCGCGTTGCGAGCCTCTTGGCCAGCTGTGCGTCGATAGCCGTGCCCTTCTTCGCGATCAGCTTGCCCTTGGCGCCTGTAACGTCTTCGCTCAGTTTGCGGCCGACCAGCAACGACGACTTCGCAGGAAGTTCCCGATAGACCTTGCGGTACGGCGTCTCGATGAACCCGTACTGGTTGACGCGGCCATAGGTGGCCAGGTTGGCGATGAGGCCAATGTTAGGGCCCTCCGGAGTCTCGATGGGACAGATGCGTCCGTAGTGGCTGAAGTGGACGTCGCGCACGTCGAAGCCGGCGCGGTCACGCGAGAGGCCGCCGGGGCCCAGCGCGGACAGGCGCCGCTTGTGCGTCAGCTCGGCGAGCGGGTTCGTCTGGTCCATGAACTGCGAGAGCTGTGAGCCGCCGAAGAACTCCTTAATGGCGGCAACGACCGGCCGGATGTTGATCAGCTGGCTGGGCGCCGTCTCCGCCGGGTCCGTGATCGTCATCCGCTCGCGGATCACGCGCTCCATGCGCAGGAGGCCGATGCGGAACTGGTTCTGGATCAACTCGCCGACCGTGCGGACGCGGCGGTTACCCAGGTGGTCGATGTCGTCGGGCTTGCCTTTGCCGTTGTTGAGGCGGACGATCTCGCGCACGATGTCGAGGAGGTCTTCCGGCGAGAGGACGCGTTCCGTCGTCACCTCGCGGCGCAGGCGCTTGTTGACCTTGTAGCGACCGACCTTGCCCAGATCGTAACGGCGCGGGTTGAAGAATAGCGAGTTGATGAGTCCCTTGGCGTTGTCAATCGTCGGTGGGTCACCGGGTCGCAGGCGCCGGTAGAACTCCAGCAGCGCCTCTTCTTTGGTCTCGGCGCCGGTGTCGCGGTCAAGCGTCGACTGGATGTACTGGTGGTCTTCGCCGGTGTCGATCCCGTCGAAGAGTGCGAGCATGCGGTCGTCGGTGCCAAGCAACGTCAGTATCTTCGCGCGCAGCTTGTCGGCCGCGCGCTCGGTCTTGGCGGACTCGATCTCCTTTTCGATCGCGCGGATCTCCTTCGTGCTCGGGTGCTTCGGGAGGAGGTGAGGCTCGTCGATCGCGCGCAGGAGCGTAGTGATGGGGATCTTGCGCTTGCGGTCGACCTTGACGGAGATGACGTCCTTGTTGGAGGTCTCGAACTCCAGCCAGGCGCCGCGGTTCGGGATCAGCTTGGCGTAGCAGAGGG
>JADFTG010000270.1 GCA_022560365.1 Chloroflexota bacterium
CCCCGAGCCGTCGCCAGCGGAGCAGCCGCGCGTCGAGCCAGAGATGCCACCCCCGCCGGTCACCGATCCTACAGATCCGTCGGAAACACCCACAGAACCGCCTGCGCAGGAGCACGCAGACGCCTCGCCCGACACCCTCCTCTACGACGCGTCAAAGGGCGACGAAGAGCGCCCCGGCGACTCGCAGCCGCCTCTGTAATCCGCCCATGCCCAAAGGCATGACGCCAGACGCCCTCAAGTGCGCCGTCGAGAGCATCCTCTTCGTCGCCGATGGCTCTGTCGACGTGAAGGCGCTCGCCCGGCTCACCGACGAGAGCGAAGCCGCCGTGATGCGCGCCCTCGAGAACCTCGCGGAAGAGAGCGCGTCGCGCGGCGTCCGCATTCAGCGCACGGAGACAGCGGCGCAGATGGCGAGCGCGCCCGAGAACACCATCTACGTGCAGCGCTTCCTGGGCATCGACGAGAACGCGCGCCTTTCGCCCGCCGTGCTGGCAACGCTGACGGTCATCGCCTACAAGCAGCCGATCGCGAAGAGCGCCGTCGAACGCATCCTCGACAAGGGCTGCGACTACGGCGTCCAGATGCTGAAACTGCGCGGCCTTATCGCCGAGGTGGGACGCGCGCCCGGCGCCGGACGTCCCTACCTCTATGGCACGACCTTCAGGTTCCTCGAGCACTTCGGTCTCGAGAAGCCCGAAGACCTGCCCGCGCTGCCCGAACTGGAGGCCGCGGCGACGCCCGCGAAGCAGGATGACGAGGAAGCAGGCGACACGGAGGACGCCGCGTAGGGCGTCGCGTCCAGTCATGGTGATCGGCGTTTGCCGGGTGCGGCTGCGGCTGCCGGAGAATCAATCGCTCAAGGGCAAGCGCGCCGTCCTCAAGTCGCTCCTGGCGCGGCTGCAAAACAAGTTCAAGGTGTCGGTCGCTGAAGTCGGCGACAACGACTCGTGGCAGCTCGCGACGATCGCGGCGGCCTGCGTCTCGAACGACGAGCGCCACGCCAACCAGGTGCTGGCAGCGATCGTCAATTTCGTGCGCAAAGAGCGGCTGGACGCCGAAATCCTGGACGTCGAGACGGAGATTATCGACGGGCTCGGCTGAGGCCCGGCGCTACTGGCTGACGGTTATCGTAACCAGATCGCCGGGACCGACTGTATCGCCGGGGCCCGGGTCGTGCGCCACGACGACACCGACCGGGACGTCCCCGTCGCTCGTGAGAAAGACCGCATACGTGGCGCCGGTCTCCTCGACGATCGTGACCGCTTCTTCGAGCGTCTGGCCGGCAAGGTCGGGCAGGGCGATCGCGGGCCCGCTCACCTGCCCCTGAGCTCCGCCAGCGGGGCCTTCACCGGGAAGCACGTCGCTGCTCTGCGTGTCCGGCAGACCCTCGGGGCGGAAGTCGGGGTTGCTATCGCTGCCGAGCGAGTAGAGCGCGATGACGAGCACGATCAGCGCCCCGACGACACCGATCGCGATGAGGCTGCTCGGGTTCCAGGTGCGAGGCTCCGTCACCTCCGGCAGCGACACGAGAACGGGCTCCTCGACGTGGCCGACGGGGAAGAACGGAAGCAGGTCCTTCGGCTCAAGGCCCAGGTAGCTCGCGTACGAACGCAAGAAACCCCGGGCATAAACCGGGGCCGGCAGTATTCCGAAGTTCTCAAGTTCGAGAGCTTCGAGATACTTGCGCGGTATGCGGGTTACTCTCTCGGCATCCTCGAACGTGATGTTCTTCTCGAGGCGGGCTTTTCGCAACGTCTCCCCGAGGGGCGACCGGGGCATATCGACCTCCTCCAGGTGCACGGGTGCAGTATAAGCAAGAGGCGGGAGGCAAGGTCAACTCTGGGTAAATCTCCGGAACTTTGTCAAGATTTTCGCGGAAAGACAGCGCCGCCGGGTCCGGTGGGCGGCCCATCGCCAGTAGAGTAGAGGACACAATGCTCTCGTTTCGATTCCTCAAGGACTGGCTCTTGACGGCGGTCCAGAAGTTCGGCGAGCACAACTGCGGCCAGCTCGCCGCGTCGATCTCCTACTACGTCCTCTTCTCGATCTTCCCCTTGCTCATCTTCTTAGTCGCCGTCGTCGGCATCTTCCTCAACGAAAGCGCCCAGGCTGACGTCGTCGACGAAGTGATGTCGGTCTTCCCGCTGAGTGAAGACGGCGGCCGCGAAGACGTCGCCGGCGCCGTCGACGCCGTCTCCGGGTCGAGCGGACAAGCGCTCGGGCTCATCGGACTGCTGGGTATGGGGTGGGCCGCCAGCGCCATGTTCTCCGCCATCCGCCGCTCGCTCAACATCATCTACCACGAGCAGGAGTTCACGCGCCCGTTCGTGCAATCCAAGCTGGTCGACCTCTCACTCGTGCTCGGCGTCGGGCTCTTCTTCGGCAGCTCGGTCTTCGTCACCGGTGCACTGAGGGTGATCCGCGCGCGCAGCGAGGATCTGGCGGCCGTCGGCGACCTGTCAGAGGAGCTGGGTTCGGTCTGGACGCTGGGCATCCTGGCGATCCCGTTCCTCTTCTCGTTCGCCGCGTTCACCTTCCTCTACGCCGTCGTCCCGGCGAAAAACGGCACGCTGCGAAGCGCCATCCCCGGCGCCATCATCGCCGCGCTGGCGTTCGAGCTGGTCAAGAACCTCTTCGGCTTCTACGTCGAGAACTTCGCCAGCTTCGACGTCG
>JADFTG010000271.1 GCA_022560365.1 Chloroflexota bacterium
CCGGCGGCCATCGTCACCGGCTTGAACGGCGATCCCGGCGCGTACTCGGCCAGGAGCGCGCGGTTGAATAGCGGCAGGTCGGGGTTGTTGAAGAGGTCGTCGGCTTCCTGCTGAGTGAGGCCGCGGATGAAGGCGTTCGGGTTGAAGCGGGGATAGGAGGCCAGCGCCACGACGGAGTTGTCCCGCGGGTCCATGACGACGATCGAGCCCGGCCGCTCGCCCAGCTCGGCCTCGGCGCGCATCTGGATCTCGATGTCCAGCGCCAGCCAGAGGTCCATGCCGGGCTCGGACGGCTGTTCGGCTATCGTTGCCGTGATCGTACCTTCGGGGCTGACGGTTGCGAGGAGGCCGCCGCGTTCGCCGGAGAGGGTCTCTTCGTACTGGCCCTCGAGGCCGCTGGCGCCGATCAGGTCACCCGGCGCGAAGCCTTCGTCTGCCAGCTCCTCCATCTGCTCGGGAGTCACCTCGGTCATGTAGCCGAGGATGTGGGCCGCCGCCGATTCGTGCGGATAGTAGCGCTGCGAGATCTCGCGCACGACGATGCCGAGGTCGACCATGTCCCGGAAGGTCTGCACCTCGGCGTCGGTCGTTCCGTAGGGGAGAGTCTCGACCGGGATGAAGTAGTACGAGGGGAGCGTTGTCTCGACGTGTGTTCGCACCTCGGCGGCGGACATCTGCAGGGCATTGCTCAGCGCGGCGATCGTCGCCTCGTCGTCCAGGATGAGGTCAGGCACGATGCCGATGACGGGCAGGTCGGCGTCGATCGCCAGCGGTTCGCCGTGGCGGTCGTAGATCGTGCCGCGGCGGGGTACGCGCTGGAAGAAGTGCACGAGCGAGGTGTCGTCCAGGGCGCTGAAGTAGAGTGACGGCGTCCAGAGCACACGCCATTCCTTGCGCTTCTGCGGCTCGCCACCCGGCTCCTCGGCCGGCACGGTGACGTCTTCCTGCACGAGCGGCATCGAGTTGCGGTCGGGGAAGCTTCCGAAGAACGAGGTGTGGAACGTCACTTTGAAGGGGATCTCGTGATCCGCGCCGATCTCGTCCGCGAACGGGTCGACGGTTGTCCCTGTCGCCGAAGTGTCGATGAGCAGCTCGTAGTCGATGCTGGTGATCGTCGCCTCCTCCTTGATCGAGGTGTAGCGGTTGATGAACGTTTGCTCGTCGATCGTGAGGCGGGATTCGGTGGCGACGAGGCTCCACATGTCGTCGAAACGGTCGTCGGCCCAGAGCTGGAGCCAGCGCTCGGCGGCTGCTTCAGGCGTCGCGGGGCGTTTTGTCTCCTCGGGCGATCCGTCGTCGCCGGTGCAGGCGAGGACGAATGCGCAGAGGAAGGCGGCGGCGATCAGGAATGGTACTCGGAGGGGCATGGCGAGCCTGTCCATCGATCATAGCAGCGGCCGGGACTGCGGACGCTGCTATGAGATAAACGGACGAAGGCCACTAACGGTTCGCTCCGGCGGTCGTTGTCTTTAACGAGTGCTAGCATCTGCGCAGGCTCCAATTTTGATTGACTACGATCTCCAGGACGACGTACGCCTACTCAAGAACGACAAGTTCCGGCGCCTTCTGCAGGCACGCTTCGTAGGTCAGACCGCCCAGAACGCGATGATCTACGCGCTGCTCATCCTGCTCGTGACGGAGAGCGGCTCATCGATCCACAGCACGCTCCTGATCGTGGCGCTGACGATCCCCTCGATCGTCCTCGGCATACCGGGCGGAGCGGTCGCCGATATGCTGCCGCGCCGGTTCACTCTGACGCTGGGTTATCTCGCCCGCGCGGGCGTTGCGGCGGCGCTGTTTTATTACAGCGGCGATCTGTTCTACATCTACCTGTTCGTCCTGGTTCACTCTACGATCGGCCAGTTCTTCGGCCCGGCGGAGGCTGCGACCGTGCCGGCGATCGTGCGCAAGGACCAGCTTTCGACGGCCAACTCGCTGATGATGATGAGCCTGATGCTGGGCCAGATCGTCGGCATGGTCGTGATGGCGCCGGTCCTGATCAAGCTGATCAGCGCGGACGCCGTCTTCATCGTCGCCGCCGTGCTCCTGGTCGTCGCAACCTATATCGTGGGCTGGCTGGCCAGCGACTTCACCCGCGAGCAGGACGAGAAGCCGCCGAGCATCGGCTTCGTCGACGCCATGCGCGAGGGTTTCGAGATCCTGCGCACGAACCGTCACGCCTACCTGGCCATCGTTTACCTGACGACTGGTCTCTCGCTGTCCAAGGTACTGATCATCCTCATGCCGAAGTTTACGCGCGACGTGCTGGAGATCGCGCCGGAGGATACGGTGTTCGTGGCTGCGCCGGCCGCTATCGGGGCGGGCATCGGACTGCTGATCGTGCCGCTGGTGATCAAGCTGTTCGGCGCCTGGCGTGTCGCCGCGGGCGCCTTCTTCATCTTCGTTCTCGGCCTCGCCGGGCTGGGCCTCGTCGTCTTCGTGCGCGACTTCATCCAGGCCAACGCCCTCAAGGTGGCCAACCTGGACGTGTGATATTTTCGATTGATCCCCGGCCCGTCAGACGCCATATCGGGAGTGTTGCCTTTGATGGAGCACTGGGTCGGCGAGGCCCGAAGCACGGGAACAAAACATGGATAACAATGAACTAAAGGAAATCCTCGACCGCCATGCCGCCTGGGTGCGCGGCGGCGAGGAAGAGGGCAGCCGCGCC
>JADFTG010000017.1 GCA_022560365.1 Chloroflexota bacterium
ACTGCGACGGCCTCGATCCAGTGGACGCAATCCTGCTGCTGCGCTTCGACGCCGGCCTGCCGGTCCAGGCGCCGGCCGGCTGCCCCGGCCTGGGCGAACTGGTCTAGGCGCGGCCTTCCTTTTCCAGCCGGGCCTTGCGCTGCGCCATGAGTCGCGTGTAAAGGAGTATGTCCTGGTCGCTATAGGCCGCCTCGCCCATCTCCGATCCCCGCTTGAGCGCCTTCATGGTCGCCTTCGTCAAGGCGACCGGTAGCGCCGGGTTCGAAATGATCGCATCCGCCAGCGCGCGGGCCTTCGCCTCGACACCGTCGTCCGGCTCGAGGTGCGTCACGAGACCGTACTCGTAGGCGCGCCTGGCGTCGAAGCGCTCACAGGTGATCGTCAGCTCCAGGGCACGGGCGTGGCCCATCTCCCGGGCCAGCCTCGGCAGGGCGTTCCAGCCGAGCGGCAGGCCCAGCTCCACCTCCGGGATCGAGAACCACGTACTCTCACCGGCGACGCGCAGGTCGCAGCAGACCGCCAGGACGAGGCCGCCGCCGATCGCGAACCCCCGCACAGCGGCGATCGTCACCTGGCCCAGGTTCTCGATGTCGCCGGACGTGCGGCTGCCTACTCCCGAGACGTGGCGCACCTCAAGCTCGTTTGGCGATCCGGGATCGCCCCATTCGCTGGTGTCGGCGCCGGCGGAGAAGACCTCCCCCTCGCCGCTGAAGATCACGACGCGCGTGTCGGTGTCGTCGCGCAGCTTGTGGCAGAGATCCTGCAGGTCCGCGTGCATCTGCCGGTTGATCGCGTTGCGCTTTTCGGGCCGGTTCAGGCGAACAGTCAGGAGAGCGCCGTCCCGGCCCAGTTTGATCGTCTCGTAGTCCATGTCTGCCTCCGGCGCACAGTCTACACCGCTACGGCTCAGAGGGCGCTGGCGACGGCGCCCTCTCGTCGATCGGGGTCGAACGCGTCGAGCGCACTGCGGGCAGAAGCGCGATCGCGCCGCCGAGGATCGTGCCCGCGCAGCCGACAAGGAGCGCCGCGCGCAGGCCCGCCAGTTCGCCGATGACGCCGCCGGCGAGCGAGCCGACCAGCATCGCCGCCAGCGAAGCCTGCCGCAGAGCGGCGTTGACGCGGCCGAGGAGCCGCTCCGGCGTCACCGCCTGGCGGATCGTCATCTCGTTGACATCGGCGGCGGTCCAAAAGCCGTCACCTAGTTGTTGACCGATGAGGAACGCGCCGGCGACGATCGAGGCGTCCTGTGCCACGGGGAGAAACAGCATGAACGCGCCGAGCGCCATCCGGCCGAGAGCGATCGTCGGGCCGGCACCGATCCGGCGAGCGGAGCGTCCCGCGGACAGAGACCCGATCAGCGAGCTGACCCCGCCGACGGCGAAGATGAAGCCAAGCACACCAGGTTCGAAGCCCAGCTCCTTCGTGACGAAGAGCATGTAGACCGCGCCGTAGACGCTGAACGAGAACGACACCATGACCTCGCTCGCGCCGAGGACGCGCAGCACAGAGTGCTGCCTGATCGTGCGCAGGCCCTCCGAGACCTCGGCGCGAAGACCGGGGCGCTCCTCCAGCCGTTCGATCGGCTTCTCCGGTTTGCGAATGAAGAGCGTGAAGACGGAGGAGATCAGGAACGAGAAGGCGTCGACGAGCACGGCGATCGGCGCGGTCAGCGCCTGAACGAGCAGGCCGGCTGCGCTGAAGGCGCCGATCTCAGCGATCGAGTTCGACGCCGCAACCTTTGAGTTGCCTTCGAGGAGCTGCTCCTTTGGCAGGAGCGACGGCACGTAGGCGAAATATGCGACGTCGGAGAAGATCGTGAGCGCGCCCGTGCCGACCGCGACGGCGTAGAGGTGGCCCATCGTCAGCGCGTCGAAGGCGTACGCCAGCGGCACGGTCAGGAGCAGCGCCGCCCGGCCGACGTCTGTCGCGATGAGGATCGGGCGACGGTGCAACCGGTCGACCCAAACGCCGGCGAGGAACCCGAACGCCAGCCCGGGCACAATGTCGGCCGCGGCGAGCAGTCCGACTTCGAGCGCGCCAGCGTCGAGCACGAGCACGGCCGCGAAGATCAGTGAGGTGCGTCCGATCAGCGACCCGAAGATCGAGATCGTCTCGCCGATCCAGAGCTTCAGGAAGTCGTCGTTGGCCCAGATGCCGGTGCGCTTCATGATGGATCAAGCGTGGCTACGTCGGCACGGCGACCGATGAACAGTCCGCGACCGTTAAGGCCTACGGGATCGTGCTCCAGCGAAAGTCCGCCCGCGTCAGACGTCTTAGCGTAATCGTCCGCGCAGAATGCCCCGAGCGTGCGCTTCTCTCGAACGTGCTCGACGACACCCTCGCTGATCAGGAGATAGTGGCTATCCTGATGCCAGTAATCACCCTCCAGCTGCGTGCTCTCAACGCATACTAGCGTCCCCTGCTCGTCGTCAACGCGCTGCAGCCAGGGCGGGGTTGGCGCGGGATTTGTCGGTGGTTCGTCCCACGGCTCAATTATCAAGAGCCCACCGTCGTTGAGATGACGCGTCATGGCGCCCACTGCTGTCCCTAACCTGGCGCGCGTCGGAAGACAGGCGATCGCCGAGAACAGACAGGTCACAACGTCAAACGATCGGCCCAGGTCGAACCCGCTCATGTCCTCGACGTGCAGCGGCACGTCCGGAAGCCGCCTCCGGGCGGCAGTTAGCATCTCTGGCGAACTGTCGAGGCCCTCGACCGAATACCATCGCCGCAGCGCCTCCAGATGCCGCCCCGTACCGCAGGCCACGTCAAGCAGCGATTGCGCTCGCGGCGACCTGGACTCGATGATCAAGCGAAGCTTCAAAGCCTCAGCGGCGTAGTCCTTCGCCGCGAAGAGACGGTCGTACAGATCCGACCGCCAGGCGCCCGGTGACATCCGCCCTAGCCCTGCCTCTTCAACTTCCCGGTGCGCTTCGCCCAGCGCTCCGCCACCGCGAACACAAAGACGGAAAACGGCACCACAGAGCGCCAAAGAGCGCGAGGATCGCCAGCGTCTCGGCCAGCGCGCCCACGCCCTCGCCTTCGATGATCGCCCCACGGATGCCGTCGAGGATGTAGGTGGCGGGCGAAGCGTATGACAAGATCTGCAACCAGCCGGGCAGCACTTCGACGCTGTAGTAGACGCCGGAGATCAGCAGGACGACCGCCTGCACCATGAACGACATCTGCGTGCCGCGCTCCGGATAGAGCAGCGGCAGCACGCCGGCGAGGATGCCCAGCCCGGCGATGCTGACGCTACCGACGGCCATGACGGCGACCGCGGCCAGCCAGTCTGCCTGGGAGAAGTCGACGGCGAAGAACGGCAGAGCGATGGCGAAGATGAGGAGCGTGCGCACTATCGCGTGCAGCACGCCGAAGACGGACATGCCGACCAGGTGCACCCAGCGAGGTACCGGCGCCATGAGCGTATGCTCGATCGTCCCTTCCCAGCGCTCCCAGGTGATGACAAGGCTGATGTCGTCGAGGACGGCCGAGAGGTAGGCCCAGACGAGCGTGCCCAGGAGGAGGAAGAGGACGAGATCGTTGGCATCGCGGGCGCCGGCGATCCCGGCCTGCTCCACCTCCCTGGCGATGAACGTGATCGCCAGCGTGTTGACCACGCCGTAGACCAGCCACACCAGCTCCCAGGCCCAGTAGCGCTTCCAGAGGTTCGTCTGCCGCTCCACGAACGCCCAGGCCAGGATTACCGGCCCGGTCGAGCGCGAAGCGGCCATCGGATTCGTGAAGCTAGCCATGGGCCGCCATCTCCGCCGGCGCTTCGTCCTCTTCGAGGTCGTGGCCGGTCAGCTCCATGAAGACGTCTTCCATGTCGATCTCCTCCACTGGACGGCCGCGCGCAACCCGCTCGCGCAACTCGAGCGGCGTCCCGCTGGCGACTATGCGTCCGCCGGCGATGAACGAGATGCGGTCGCAGAGGATCTCCGCTTCCTCCATGTCGTGGGTCGTCAGGAGGATCGTCACGTCGTGGTCGCGTTGGACATCGCGAATGAAGCGCTGGACGTCGCGCCGCGAGCGCGGGTCGAGGCCGGTCGTTGGCTCGTCCAGCAACATCATGACCGGCGACGTGAGGAATGAGCGCGCGACCGCCACCTTCTGCTGCTGGCCACGAGAGAGGTGGTTCATCGGCTCGCTCGCCATCTCCTCCTTGAAGCCGAGGCGACGCAGCACTTCCGGCACCAGCACCCGGATCTCGCCGGGAGAGAGGCCGTAGATGCGCCCGAAGAAGAGCAGGTTCTCGTACGACGACATGTTGCGAAAGAACGAAGGGTCGGCCGACACGCGGTTGATCAGCGCGCGCACGGAGCCCGATGCTTTGACGACGTCGTGGCCAAACACCTCGACGCTGCCGCTGTCGGGCAGGAGCAGCGTGCTGAGGACGCGCACCAGCGTCGACTTGCCGGAGCCGTTGGCGCCGATGAGGCCGAAGACCTCGCCTCGCCGCACCTCGAACGAGACGTCCCGCAGCACGTGCGCCACCGCCGGCCGGCTCGCGGTCACCGGCAGACACCACGACACGAGCTTGCGGTAGTCGAAACCGCCGCCGAAGTATTTGCTTACGTTGGTCACCTTGAGTGCTTGCTGTTCCATCTCAGCCTCCCTGCTGGTCTCCGGGCTCGCTGGTTCGAATGATCGGCTCATGGCTTGCCTCCGCTGTGTCAGTGGCACTTGCTGCGTGAATTCGGCCGTCTTCGGGCACACAAAAAACCCACTACGCCGATGCGGTAGTGGGTCGAGAATCGTGATCCGCTCAGGCTAAGTTAGGTAGACGCCTCCGAGCTGAACGCACTCGTCCCACATACGCGCACGACACCGAGCAGCGCGGTCGCCGCGCCGTGCGGGTCGCTGAGGATGCCGTTGCATACGCGCATCTAAACGAGTGCTCCTTTCATGGATTCCAGCGCAGCGTAACAGCGGCGCAGAAGGCTGTCAACGGAAGTCCGGCACAGCGTCACTGCGTGTAGCGCACGTCGGTTACCTCGCCGTCCACGAGGCTGACGCGCACGTGCGGCTCGCCGCCGCGTATCGCCGTGTCGGAAGACGGAAAGTAGACGTGCAGGACGTCGCCGAAACCTGTCAATCGTGCCGCCATCGCTCGTAGGCGGGGCCACCGCTACACTGGTAAGTACCCCCTATGACTATCCGTAGCGACATCCGCAACGTGGCCATCGTCGCGCACGTGGACCACGGCAAGACGACGCTGGTCGACGCCATGCTCTGGCAGACCGGCGCCTTTCGCGCTAACCAGGCCGTGGCCGAGCGCGTGCTCGACTCAGGCGAGCTGGAGCGCGAGAAGGGGATCACGATCCTCGCCAAGAACACGGCGGTCCAGTACGACGACGTCAAGATAAACATCGTGGACACGCCCGGCCACGCCGACTTCGGCGGCGAGGTGGAGCGCGGCCTGACGATGGTCGACGGCGTCCTGCTGCTGGTCGACGCCAGCGAGGGACCGCTGCCGCAGACTCGCTTCGTCCTGCGCAAGACGCTCGAACGCGACCTCCCGGTGGTCCTCGTGATCAACAAGGTCGACCGCCCGGACGCGCGCATTAAGCAGGTGGTGGACGAGGTCTACGAGCTCTTCCTCGACCTCGACGCCCGCGACGACCAGATCGATTTCCCGATCGTCTACGCCAACGCCCGCGAAGGCCGCTCTGGCCTCGATGCGGAGGCGCTGACCGACGACCTGAAGCCACTGTTCGAGTTGATCCTCTCGCACATCCCGGCGCCTTCGTACGAGGAAGGCCACTCGCTGCAGGCGCTCGTCACCAACCTGGACGCCTCGCCGTACGTCGGCCGCCTGGCGCTCTGCCGCATCTGGAATGGCTCGATGGAGCGCGGGCAGATCGTCGCCTGGTGCCGCACCGACGGCAGCATCGAGCAGGCGAAGATCACGGAACTCTACGTCACTCAGGCGCTGGAGCGGGTCAGCGTAGAGGAGGCGCATGCCGGCGAGATCATCGCCGTCGCCGGCATCCCGGAGGTGACTATCGGCGAGACGCTGGCCAACCCTATCGATCCACGGCCGCTGCCGGTGATCAAGGTGGACGAGCCGAGCCTTTCGATGACGATCGGCATCAATACATCGCCTCTTGCGGGCCTAGACGGCTCGCAGATGACAGCGCGCCTGCTCAAGAGCCGGCTCGACCAGGAGGTGATCGGCAACGTGGCGATCCGCGTGAAGTCGATCGACCGGCCGGACGTCTGGGAAGTTCAGGGCCGCGGCGAGCTGCAGTTGGCAGTGCTCGTGGAGATGATGCGCCGCGAAGGCTTCGAGCTTACTGTCGGCAAGCCGCAGGTCGTCACAAAAGAGATCGACGGCAAAGTGCACGAGCCGGTCGAGCGGCTCTCGCTGGACATCCCGGAGGAGTACTTTGGCGCCGCCTCGCAGATGCTGGCGCTGCGCAAAGGGCGAATGGTACACATGGTGAACCACGGCACTGGCTGGGTGCGACTGGACTACATCGTGCCGGCGCGCGCCCTCATCGGCTTTCACACCGAGTTCCTCACGGAAACACGGGGCACAGGCATCCTCCACCACGTCTTCGAGGGCTACGAGCCCTGGCACGGCGACCTGCGCACGCGGCAGACGAGCAGCCTCGTCGCCGACCGCCGCGGCCAGAGCACCACGTACGCCCTCCTCAACCTGTCGAACCGCGGCACGCTCTTCATTGGCCCAGGCGTCGAGGTCTACGAAGGCATGATCATCGGCGAAAACCCGCGGCAGGAGGACATGGACGTCAACCCGTCGAAAGAGAAGAAGTCGACAAACGTCCGCTCCTCCACGGCCGAAGCGACCGAAGTCCTCACGCCGGCGAACCAGCTCTCGCTCGAGCAATCGCTGGAGTTCCTGCGCGAAGACGAGTGCCTGGAGGTGACGCCGAACAACGTCCGCCTGCGCAAGGTGATCCTCTCACAGCACGGCCGCTCCAGGGCCCGTAAAGCGGCGACGACCGGCGTACGCTGAATCCGCCGCGAAATCACGTAAACACGCAAGGGCGCAGCGCTCCCCCGCCTACCAGACAATGAGGAAACGCGCCGCGCGTGCCGTAAAATAGAGGCGTGACCACTATCGGCGTCCTCGCCCTGCAGGGTGACTTCCTCGAGCACGCCTCAGCGTTGCGGCGGATCGGCGCGGAGGCCCGCGAAGTGCGCTCCGCCGATCAGTTGCGCGCGCTCGACGGCCTGATCATCCCCGGCGGCGAGAGCGCGACGTTCGGCCGGTTGATGGAGGACTTCCATCTGTACGAACCGCTGCGCGTCTTCGCCCACTCAGGGATTCCGACATGGGGTACCTGCGCCGGCATGATCGCGCTCGCCCGCCACGCCTCCAACCTGCCGTTCCCAACGCTGGAAGCGATCGACATAGAGGTCGATCGAAACGCCTACGGGCGTCAGGTCGACAGCTTCGAGACGGACCTGGACGTCCCCGCGCTGGGCGCCGAGCCGTTCCACGCCGTCTTCATCCGGGCGCCGGTGGTGACCAGCGCCGGCGAGGATGTCGAGGTGCTGGCCACCGTCCAGCACGACGGTGAGCCAGCCGCACCTGTCGCCTTACGACAGGGCGCGCTGCTGGCGACGTCGTTCCACCCGGAGCTGACGCCGGACATCCGTTTCCACGAGTACTTCCTGGACATCGTCCGCTCGCAGAGGAGGATATCCGCAGCCAAATGACCTCCGCTCGACACCCACTTCCCACCGACATCGTCGCGCTCGTCTCCTTCGACGGACGCGTCTATCCGAACGAAGCGAAGCCGCTCGACCGCCTCGGCCTCGGCAACGACAAGCCACACGCGCTGGAGACGGCGCTGGAGCAGTGGTTCTCCTTCGCGACCGGCAAGCACACCTGGGTCAGCGTACACGGGGCGACGATCCGCGGCCTGATCTCCGCCCGTCCGCGCAAAAAGCGCACGGCCTGGGAGATCGAGGTGCTGATCAACACGACCGGCGACGACTCTGTCTGGCAGTCGCTATTCACGCGGATGCTAAGCGGCATCGGCGAGCACGGCGCGGAACGCATCTTCCTGCGCGTCCAGCTGGACAGCCCGGTGCGTGAGGCCGCGCGCGCCGCCGGCTTCTTCGCCTACGCGGAGGAGACGCTGCGACGGCGCCCCGCTCTGCCGCCACCCCCGAAGAGCGACCTGCCCGTGCGCCGCAAGGCGAAGTCGGAGGCGCTGGGCGTGTTTCAACTCTACAGTCGCGAGATACCGGCGAACGTCCGCGCGATCGAAGGCGCGACGTTCCGTGAGTGGCAGGCCGCCCAGGAGAAGTGGGGCGGACGCTTCAGCGACCTGGTAGTCGAGGAGGACAGCGTCATCGGCGCCTGGACACGTGTAGTTCTGGGCCAGGTGAACCGCCTGGCGGCGCTTTCAGAGAGCAGCTACGATGACATCGTCTCGGCGGCGCTGCAGCTGGTCGGCGAGCGCGAGGCCCACTGCCTCGCGCCCAGACACGCGCCCAGCCTCGTGTCGGCGCTCGACCGGTTGGGCTTCGAGCCGGCCGGGGAGTTTTGCGCTATGGCGAAGCGCCTGGCGAAGCCCGCCGCAGAGCTGACGCCGGAGTCGGCCAAAGAAGCGATCACCGTGAGCTAAACAGATGCTGAACATCACCGACGACCTCGACACACTCCTCGAAGTGCTTCCGGGGCACGTCGCCGACGCCGTGCGCAAGCGGACGAACAACTTCGCCCTGCTGGAGATCGTGCTCGACCTCGGCCGGCTGCCGGAGGCGCGCTACCCGCACGAAGAGGCGATGCTCAGCGAGACCGAAGTGACGGAGGCGGACATCGACTTCGTCGTCTCCCGCATCGGCATGTTCACCAGCGACAACCGCGCCGGCATCGAGCGTACGCTGCACCGCATCTCCTGCCTCCGCAACCGGCAGGGGCGCATCATCGGCCTCACGCTGCGCGTCGGCCGCGCCGTCTTCGGGACTATCCACATCATCGAGGACCTCGTGCGCGACGAGAAGAGCGTCCTGCTCCTCGGGCGTCCGGGCGTCGGCAAGACGACGATGCTGCGCGAGGTCGCGCGCTTCCTCGCCGACGACCAGAACAGGCGCGTGATCGTGGTCGACACGTCTAACGAGATCGCCGGCGACGGCGACATCCCGCACCCGGGCATCGGCAGCGCCCGCCGCATGCAGGTGCCCTCACCAGAACTGCAGCACGCCGTGATGATCGAGGCCGTGGAGAACCACATGCCGGAGGTCATCATCATCGACGAGATCGGCACAGACCTCGAGGCCTCCGCCGCGCGGACGATCGCCGAGCGCGGCGTCCAGCTGATCGCCACCGCGCACGGCAACACGCTCGAAAACCTGGTCATGAACCCGACGCTGTCGGACCTGGTCGGCGGCATCGAGTCCGTTACCCTGAGCGACGAAGAAGCGCGCCGCCGGGGCACGCAGAAGTCGATCCTCGAACGCCGCGCACCGCCCACCTTCGAGATCCTCGTCGAGATCCAGTCATATAACCAGGTCGCCATCCACAAGAGCGTCTCCGAGACCGTCGACTCGATCCTCCGTGGCTACCAGATGCCGCCTGAGATGAGAGAGCTTGACCCCGAGGGCGAGGTGAAGATCGCCAAGGGACCGGCGGGCAAGGAGCGGCGCAGCGCGGAGAGCGCTGGCCTCGCCGCCGATCCCGGCGCTGAGCTCGCCGACGGGGCTGGCGCTCGCCTGCCGTCAGAGCCGGGATCAGAGCGGCGCATCTACCCGTTCGGCGTCTCCCGCCAGCGCCTGAAGCAGGCGATGCGCGAGACGCAGTTCACGGGCTCGCTCGTCGATCACCTCGACGACGCCGACGTGTTGATCACGCTCAGGCCGTACTACCGTCGCAAGCCGCAGACGCTGCATGACGCCGAGGCGCGCTCCATCCCCATCTACGTCGTCAAGAGCAACACGGTCGTCCAGCTGGAGCAGGTGCTCCTCACGATGCGCAGCGAGCGGGCTGGCGACCCGGTAACGACGGCCCTGAGGGAGGCCGAGGACGCGATCGGGCACGTGCTCAACAAGTACCGCCCGGTGGACCTGAACCCGCAGAACGCCTACATCCGCCGTCTGCAGCACATGACCGCCCAGCGTTACAACCTCACGTCGCGCAGCATCGGCAAGGATCCCAACCGCTTCGTCCGCATCACTCCCGGCGGGGCCAGCTAGAACGTGGCCGGCGACGGCCGACGCGGAACGTTCATCACTTTCGAGGGCGGCGAAGGCTCCGGCAAATCCACGGTCGCCGAGCGCGCCGCCGCCCGGCTGCGCGAGCAGGGACACGACGTGCTGCTCACCCGCGAGCCGGAGGGGACGGAGCTCGGCCGCCACATGTGGGCCTTCTTCCGTGATCTGGCGGCTGCAGGCAAGAACGTGACGGCCGAGGCAGAACTCTTCCTCTTCGCAGCAGCACGCGCGGAGCACACGCGCACCATCATCGCGCCCGCGGTCGATTCCGGACGGGTCGTCCTCTGCGACCGCTTTGCCGACTCCACAACCGCGTACCAGGGATACGGCCGAGGCGTCGACCTGTCGACCGTCGAGGCCGCGAACCTCGCCGCCTGCGGCGGCCTCTCCCCCGACCTGACGCTGATCCTCGACGTGCCTGTGACGGAAGGCCTGCGCCGGGCACGGGCGCTCGAAGCGGACGAGGACAAGAAGCCGGACTCCATCGGGTCTGAGTCGCCGG
>JADFTG010000272.1 GCA_022560365.1 Chloroflexota bacterium
AGCATGAGCGGAAGGATCCGGCCCCCATTAAGAAACTCTAACTTCACTCTAATAGTCGGTTCATGGCGAAACGCGACGATGGCTCCAGAAACGAAAAGTAATCCCCGGAAAGGAGCGATCGAATGAAGAGGATCATCATCTTAGGAGGGGTGCTGGCAGCGCTGGCCGTCGGCATCGTCGCCGTCGCCGGTGCGGGCGCCCAGGAGAGCACGCCGGAAGACCGGCCCGCCGACCACTACCTCGAACTGCTGGCGGACAACCTCGGCATCACCGTTGAGGAGCTTGAAGGGGCCCTGTCGCAGAGCCACATCGACCTGGTCAACGAGAAGGTCGCTGACGGCACGATCACTGAAGAAGAGGCCGCCGAGATTATCGAGCGGATCGAGAGCGGCGAAGGACGCCTGTTCCCGCCGTTCGGTGGCGGTCAACGCGGCGGTCACCACGGGAACTTCCACCGGCTGTACGGCCTGGTAGTCGAGAATTCCGCTGAGGTGCTCGGCATGGAGGTCGACGCGCTGAAGGAAGAGCTGCACGCCGGCAACAGCCTCGCCGACGTGGCGACGGCTCAAGGTGTAGACGTCGAGCAGTTCAAGGTTGACCTGCTCGCCGCCATCGCAGCCGACCTCGACGAGAAGGTCGCGGACGGCTCGATCACGCAGGAGATGGCCGACCGCATCCTCGATAAGATCACCGAGTCGATCGATCGCATCGTGGAGAAGGCGCCGGGCGAGGGCGCACCGGAAGGCTTTGGTGACGGTGCTCGCTCGTTCGGCGGTCCGCGCCATGGGGGCCACGGCTTCCGCGCGCCCCTGGGCGACACTGACGGCGTCGAAGCGACGACCACCAACTTCCTCAACTGACAACCAGACAGCCGCGGCCCCCAACCCTTCGCCGGGGGCCCGGATGGTGGTGGATGGACACAGAGGCGGCCTTCGGGCCGCTTCTGTGCGTCTGCGGCGTTCCGCGGCTAGTACGTGTCGATGATCTTGCGGGCGGCGGAGAGCGCCATCACCTCGTTCGTGCCGTCCTCAATCAGCGAGGCGCGGGCGTCGCGGAAGAGTTTCTCTATCAGCATCTCTTTCGCTAGGCCCATTCCGCCGTGCAGTTGCAGCGCGTCGCTCGCCACCCGGAAGGCAGCGTTCGTGCAGAAGATCTTGGACGCCTGCGAATACTGCGTTTCCGGCGGACTCGTCTCCGAATTGTAGACGAGGGCGGCGCGAGAGAACTGGCGCGCTGCCTCGACGTTGATGAACATGTCGGCCAGCTTCAGCTGCACCGCCTGGTGCTCCGTGATCGGCTTGCCGCCCTGCACGCGGTTGCGCGCGTAGTCCAGGCCCTCCTCGAAGGCGGCGCGGGCGAGTCCGGTAAACGTGGCGCCCATGAAGGCGTTGGCGGCCGCCAGCACCGAGTGAATAACGTAGGGGTAGCCGCCGGGCTCGACGAGCATGAAAGGCTTCGGCAAGCGGACGTTGTCGAAGAATATCTCGCCCTGGTTCAACGCCCGCTGACCGAGCTTGTCGAGCGGCTTCCCCCTCGTGACGCCCGGCAGGTTGAGCGGGACGAAGGCGACACCGCCGCCCTCCTGTCCTTTGCTCTGGTCCGTGTTCAGGAAGAGCAGCGCGTGCGTGGCGACAGTGCCGTTAGAGACCCACGCCGACTTCTGGCCGTTGATCACCCACTCGTCGCCGTCGAGCCTGGCGCGCACGTCGCCCACCGCCTCCGGCTCGCGAAACTGCGGCGTGCCGACCATCAGCATGTCGGAGCCGTGCTGCGGCTCGGTGATCGCCCAACAACCGATAAAGCGCGCTTCCTTGTCCTGAGTGAACGGCAGCACGTGGTCCTTGAGGATGTCCTGGTTGCCGCTCATCGCAGCGTAGCCGAACGGGAACGAGGTGACGCCGATGCCGACGGCGAAGTCGGCGCTGCCCCAACCCATCTCTTCCGTGAAGATGTGGCGGGCCAGCGGGGAGAGGCCGGGCCCATTTAGCGCCGCCGGCAGGTAGCTCCGGCTGTACCCCAGTTCGTAGGCCTGCCGGAAGACGTCCCAGTACGATGAGTCTTCGTCGATCACCTTCTCCGGCGACATCTTGTCCAGCTTCATCGCCGCTGGCCGCAGGACATCGACCGCGAAGCGGTGGACCTGCTGCTTTATCGCCTCTTCTTCTTCGGTCAGGTTCTTGTTCAGCTCAAGATATGTCGCCATCGTCTCGCCCCTCTTTCGTTTGCTCCCGTACTTTATCCGCCTCAGCGGGCACTGGCCAGCCTATAATGATCGCCGATGCGTGAGAACCGGCTCAAGGAACTGTGGGCAGAGGACCGCCCGGCGCTCGGTGGCTGGCTGGGCATTCCGTCCAGCACGTCGGCGGAGATGATGGCCCACGCCGGCTTCGACTGGCTTTGCGTCGACATGCAGCACGGCGCGATCGACTACCAGGTCGCCGTGACGATGCTGCAGGCGATCTCGACCACCGACACCGTGCCGATCGTGCGCGTGCCCTGGAACGAGCCGGGGATCATCATGAAGGTGCTGGACGCCGGCGCCTACGGCGTGATCATTCCGATGGTCAACTCACGGGCGGAGGCCGAAGCCGCCGTCGCGGCCTGCCGCTACGCCCCGGACGGCGTCCGCAGCTACGGACCGGCCCGCGCGATCCTCTACGCCGGA
>JADFTG010000273.1 GCA_022560365.1 Chloroflexota bacterium
TCCGGGACAGCATCCGCTCCCTGGAGGGCTGCCTGAACCGCGTCGTGGCCTTCGCCCGTCATACGCGCAGCACGATCAACCGCGAGGTCGTGCAGAAGGCGCTGGCCGCCCTGACACCGACCGCCGCCGCGCCCGCCAACCCGCAGGCGATCCTGGAGGCCGTCTCGGAGTACTACAGCGTGCCGCTCGCGGCGATCACCGGCAAGAGCCGCGCCAAGCAGATCGCCGAGGCGCGCCACATCGGGATGTACCTTCTGCGAGAGGACGCCGAGCTGGCCCTCAAGCAGATCGGCCTGCTCCTCGGCCACCGCGACCACTCGACCGTGATCCACGGCGTGCAGAAGATTACGCGCGCCCTGATCGCGGATCCACGCCTCAGTGCGCAGCTGACGGAGATCCGGGGGAGCGTTTCCCACCTGTAACTCCACACCCTGCTAACGAACCCACAGTAGACCGGGGTTGGCGGCGCTCCAGCCCCGGTCTTTTCTCGCTCGTGCTCCGTTATGGAAAGTGGCGTGGACGGTAGTCCACCACCGTCCACAACCTCGACGCGCGCAGCCCACAGGCTTTCCCCAGCACCAGCATGTAGGCCGCCAACCAATCCACACCACTACGACGGCGACTACTACAAGGTATTTATATATGTCGAATCTATAATGAGTGCATGATCGACAGAGTAGAACTCACCCTGAAGGGTGGAGATGGTGGAAACGGGGTCGTCAGCTTCCGCCGGGAGAAGTTCGTACCCCGTGGCGGACCCGATGGTGGTGACGGAGGCGACGGCGCTGACGTCATCATCATCGCCAGCCGCTCCGTACGGACGCTGAAGGAGCTCGGTCGTCGCCGGATATACCGGGCGGACAATGGGAAGCACGGCATGGGATCGGATAAGGCCGGGCGTGCGGGCAAAGCTCTCGAACTCAAGGTTCCCGTCGGCACACAGATCACGATCATTGGAGAGGACGAAGCGGAAGAGCCGCTTGGCGACCTGACAGGCGAAGGCCGTAGTGTGGTCGCTGCGCGTGGCGGCATGGGGGGGTGGGGTAACGCCCGCTTCACTACCTCTGTTCACCGGGCGCCGCGTATCGCCCAGCGAGGCCAGGAGGGACAGGAGCGACTGGTGAGGCTCGATCTCAAGCTGCTGGCGGACGTCGGCCTCGTGGGCCTCCCGAACGCTGGCAAGTCGACGCTCCTGGCCGCGATGTCGGCCGCCCGTCCGCGTGTTGGTGCCTACCCCTTCACCACACTGGAGGCGAGCCTCGGCGTCGTCGACGTCGGCTGGCAGCGGTTCGTGGCCGCGGACATACCGGGCCTTATCGAAGGCGCGCACGAGGGTGCCGGTCTGGGCCTCGACTTCCTGCGTCACATCGAGCGCACCCGTTTGCTCGTCCACCTGATCGACGGTGGCAACCCGGACCCGTGGGCGGACATGCAGGCGATTAACCGGGAGCTGAGCGAGTACGGGCAGGGCCTGGAGGGGCGGCAGCAGATCATCGCCATTAACAAGGTCGATATCGTGGAAGTCGCGGAGCGCCGAGATGAGCTGGAAGCGCTCTTCCGCAAGGGTGAGATTGAGCCGGTGTTCATCTCGGCAGCCAGTGGTGAGGGCGTCGAGGGGCTGGCCAGTTCTCTGGCCAGCCGCCTCGAGGAGATGGACGAAGCGGAAGCGGCGCTCAACGCGGCGGAAGTGGAACAGGAGGCGCCGCTGCCGGTCGTGCGTCCCGCCGGGCGGCCCGGCAGCGTCGTCATCCATCGTGAGGACCGCAGCTATCGCGTGGAGGGGGAGCGCGCGGTCGCCTTCGCCGAGATGATGCCGCTGGAGACCGATGAGGGCCGTGCCGAGTTCTGGCGGCGCTTCGGCCGCTGGGGCGTCACCGGTGCGCTCAAACGCGCCGGCGCCAAGCGGGGCGATCGGATCGTGCTGGGCTGCGTCGAGCTGGAGCTGGAAGCGTGAGAGTCGGTGTCCTCGGTGGGAGCTTCGATCCTGTCCACGTTGGGCACCTGGGACTCGCGGAGACGGCCTACGAGCAGGCCGACCTGGACCGAGTGATCTTCGTCCCCGCGGGGAATCAGTGGCGGAAGGCCGGCCAGCGGATGGCGCCGGCCGGCGAGCGCTGCGAGATGGTGCGGCTGGCGATCGCTGGTCGCCCGCACTTCGAGCTCGCCACGCTGGAGGTTGAGCGCGAGGGGCCGTCCTACTCGGACGTTACCCTGGAGGCGCTCAGGGAGGAGAGGCCGGGCGCCGAGATCGTCTTCATCCTGGGCCGGGACGCACTGGCAGATCTCCCGAACTGGCACGCGCCTGAGCGGGTGCTGGAGCTGGCGACGCTGGCTGTGGCCGGTCGCGCCGGGGGCGGCGGTACAACGGCTTCTGAGGCGCTCCCCGGCGGGCTTCGCGGGCGCGTCATCTGGCTCGACATGCCCCCGGTCAACGTTAGCGCGACGGACATCCGCGAGCGCGTGCGCGCCGGACGCTCGATCGAGGGCCTCGTCCCGGAGGCGGTCGGCGAGTACATCGCGGGCGAGAACGTCACCGTCGACATCTACCGCTCGCTGCCGGACCGCGGCTACGATCTCGTGATCCTGCGCGTCCATGCCGGGATTACGACAGAAGTGAACGCGGCGACAGGTGAGAGGACCGGGACCGAGTACGTA
>JADFTG010000274.1 GCA_022560365.1 Chloroflexota bacterium
TCTGGAACGCCTCCGCCTCCGGCTGCCCAGCGGTAATCGTGTCGCCGCCGGCGAGGCCGTTGGCGAGGACGATCGCCATGTCGTTGGTGCTGGTGTCGTTGTCGATGTCGACCATGTTGAATGAGACGTCCACCGCCTCCTTCAGCGCCGACGAGAGGAACGCCTCCTCAACGGGCGCGTCGGTGGTCATGAAACAGAGCATCGTCGCCATGTTCGGGTGGATCATGCCGACGCCCTTGCAGGCTGCGCCGATCGTCCAGCCGCCGAACCTGACGGCGATCTGCTTCTTCACCGTATCGGTCGTCATGATCGACACCGCGAAGTCGTCGCCGCCGTCGCCGGTCAGCTTCGTCTCCGCCACGCCAGTCGCGATGCGGTCCATCGGCAGCTGCGTGCCGATGACGCCGGTAGAGGCGACGACGATGTCCGTCGGCTCCACACCGAGCTTGTCGGCGGCGAGCTTCGCCATCGCGGCCGCGTTCTCGGCGCCCTGCTCACCGGTGGCGGCGTTGGCGCAGCCGGAGTTGGCGACGATCGCCTGCGCTATGCCGTTCTTCAGGTGCTCCTTCGTGAGGAGCAGCGGCGCCGCTTTCAGCGTGTTGCTCGTGTAGACGGCGGCCGTCGTGCACGGCGCCTCTGAGAAGACGAGGCCGACGTCCAGCTTCGTCCAGTCGTCGCGGACGCCGACGTGGACGCCGCCGGCCGTGAAGCCCCGCGCCGACGTGATGCCGCCGTCTTGTATGATCTCGATCTTCGTTTCCTTTGCGTTTGCTGTAACCATTTCTTCCTCCATATCGGACTCCGTTACGGGTAAACAGCGGGCATGTCGAGCGCTGTCGTCTCCGGCATGCCCAGCATCAGGTTCATGTTCTGGACCGCCTGTCCCGCCGCGCCCTTGACGAGGTTGTCGAGGACGCTCACGACGACGAGACGGCCGGTTCGCACGTCGACGGTCGGGTAGACGAGGCACATGTTGCTGCCGCGCGTCTGCTTGGTCGCCGGGGGCGAAGCGGGGACGCGCACGAACGGTTCGTCCTTGTAGAACTGCTCGTATAGCTCACGCACGGCCGACTTGCCGGCGTCGCCGTCCGGAACGGCGCCGGGCATGAGCGGCGCGTAGGCGGTCGTCAGGATGCCGCGCGTCATCGGGATCAGGTGCGGCGTGAACGTGATCTTCGGCGCCGACCCCTCAGGCCAGATCGCCGCCAGTTCCTGGTGGATCTCTGGCCAGTGGCGGTGACCGTCAAGACCGTACGCCGATACGCTCTCGCCGGCCTCGCCCAGTTGCAGGCTCTGCTTCAGGCCGCGCCCGGCGCCGGAAACGCCCGACTTGGAGTCGACGATGATCTCCGGGCCGATGATCCCGGCCTTGACGGCGGGCGCCAGCGCCAGGATCGCGCTCTCAGGGTAGCAACCGGGGTTGGCGACAAGCTTCGCGGCCTTGATCGCCTCGCGGTGGAGCTCCGGCAGGCCGTAGACGGCGTCCGGGAGCAGGTCCTGCGCCGGGTGCTCGCCGCCGTACCACTCGCTGTAGACGGCGGCGTCGTGGAGCCGAAAGTCGGCGCTGATATCGACGACGGGCAAGCCGGCGCGGACGAGCGGCGCGCAAGCCTCGGCGCTGGCGGCGTGCGGCAGTGCGGAGAACGCGAAGTCAACGCTCCCGCTCAGCTCAGGCTCGATCGTCAGGTCGTAGGAGGCGAGGTGCGGGAAGACGTCGGCGAGCTTCTTGCCGGCCTCGCTGCGGCCGGTGACGGAGGCGACGTCCGCCTCGGGATGGTTGTAAAGCAGGCGCGCGAGTTCGGCGCCTGCGTACCCCGTCACGTTTATGATTCCGACTTTGACCATTGTTGCTTCTCCAGGTGCTCCCCTACGGGTGCGTAGTACAGAAATGAAAAACCCCCACCACTGATCAGCGGTGGGGCTCTACGAGCTGCCTTGCAGCTAGCGTCTGTTCTCGCTATCGAAAGACGTGCGAGACCGCCCCACTAACGGGTCGCGGTCGTCGAGCGCGGCTCTCAGGCGAGAGGAACATGATGGAGCGATGTTACGGGCGCGCGGGCGCGGGTGTCAAGCGCTACTGAACTCTCGACCCGCCGGACAGCCGTCCAGCAGTGGGCACTCGGCGCAGAGCGGGCGCTGGGCGCGGCAGAGGCGGCGGCCGTGCTTGATCAGCGAGATGTGCAGCGGGTAGACCAGCTCCGGGTCGAGCGCGGACTCGAGGATGTCGTGCGCCTTCTCGGGCGTGGCCTTCGGCGGCACGAGGCCGAGACGCTGTGCGACGCGGTGCACGTGCGTGTCCACGGGCAACGCCGGCAGGCCGAGCGCGAACATGAGCACGCAGGCGGCCGTCTTGGGGCCGACGCCGCTCAGCTCGCGCAGCCAGGCCTTCGCCTCGTCCAGCGGCAGGTCACGCAGGAAGCCGAGGTCCCACGAACCGCGCTTCTCGCGCACGGCGGCAAGCGAGGCCTTGATGCGCGGCGCCTTCTGTTTCGCCAGGCCACCGACGGCGATCTCGCGCTCGATCTCTTCGACGGGCGCCTCGGCCAAAGCGTCCCAGCTATCGAAGCGCTTGCGCAGGCGCATGAAGGCGCGGCCGGAGTTGGTGTCGGTCGTGTTCTGAGAGAGGATCGTGAGGACAAGCTCGGTCATCG
>JADFTG010000018.1 GCA_022560365.1 Chloroflexota bacterium
TCCGCCAGCTGGGGCTGGGCTACTCGAACCTGGGCGCGCTGCTGATGTGCCTGGGCGTGCCGTACGACTCGGACGAGGGCCGGGCGTACGCCGGCGCGCTGACGGCGGTGATGACGGGCGAGGCCTACGCCACTTCGGCGCGCATCGCCTCGCGCATGGGGCCTTTCGCGGGCCACGAGATCAACCGCGAGCCGATGATCGGCGTGATGGAGAAGCACCAGGCGGCGGCCGAGGGGATCGACGCCGAGAAGGCGCCGGCCAACCTTGTGGACGCAGCGAAAGAGTGCTGGGCGGACGCTGTCGAGACGGGACGCGAGCACGGTTACCGGAACGCGCAGGCGACGGTTCTGGCGCCGACGGGCACGATCAGCTTCATGATGGACTGCGACACGACGGGCATCGAGCCGGACATCGCGCTGGTGAAGTACAAGACGCTGGTCGGCGGCGGGCTGATGAAGATCGTCAACGGGTCCGTGGAGCGGGCGCTCGGAAACCTGGGCTACAGCGAAGCGGGCAGCGCGGCGATCATCGCCTACATCGACGAGCACGGCACGATCGAGGGCGCGCCCGGCCTGGCCGATGAGCACCTGGCGGTCTTCGACTGCGCGTTCAAGTCGCCGGACGGCACGCGCACGATCCACTGGCTGGGCCACGTGAAGATGATGGGCGCCGTGCAGCCGTTCATCTCCGGCGCGATCTCGAAGACCGTCAACCTGCCGGAAGAGGCGACGGTCGAAGAGATCGAGGAGGCGTACATCGAGGGCTGGAAGCACGGCGTCAAGGCGCTGGCGATCTACCGCGACGGCTCCAAGCGCGCGCAGGTGCTGAGCACGAGCAAGGACGGCGCGAAGTCCACCGAACCTCCAGGCGAGCCGGTGCGGAGGCGTCTGCCGGCAACGCGCACCTCGGTGACGCACAAGTTCTCGATCGAAGGCCACGAAGCCTACATCACGGCGGGCCTCTACGAGGACGGGTCGCTGGGCGAGATCTGGCTGACGATGGCGAAGGAGGGCAGCACGCTCTCCGGCATGATGGATGCCTTCGCGACCAGTATCTCGCTGGCGCTGCAGTACGGCGTGCCGCTGCGGGATCTCGTGAACAAGTTCTCACACATGCGCTTCGAGCCGTCGGGCCGAACGGAGAACAACGAGATTCCGGTGGCGCAGTCGATCGTCGACTACATCTTCCGCTGGCTCGCCTCGTCGTTCCTGAGCGAGGAGGAGAAGGAAGAGTTCGGCGTGCTCTCGCCAGCGGTAAAGGCAAAGCTGATGGCTCAGGAGTTCGACGTGCCATCGTCGGCCGCCAACGGTCACACCATCAACGGCACGCAGACGGACGCGCCACCGTGCATGAACTGCGGCTGGATCATGACGCGGGCCGGCACGTGCTACAAGTGCGATAACTGCGGCACTACGACCGGCTGCGGCTAAACTGTCCAGACGGACCTGACGTCCAGACGGACCTAAAAAGAATACACCTGCGGCGCGGGCCTTGGGCAGCTCGCCGACCGCACGGGCAACCTCCTTCTGTGGAAAGGGCGCGGGATACGTTCCGCGCCCTTTCCTTGTGGCAGAGGGCGCAGCGTCGGCTAGCTCAGGTAGCAGCAGGTGAGGAGGGGAAGCCGCAGGTCTTGCACCAGCCACTGGCCGCCCGAGCTGCGCACCACCGCCCGGCTACGACGGGACAAGCGTGCGTGGAAGAATGCAGCGCTGGCGGCGAACGGTCCGGCCGGCCAGTGGCCGGGACGGCGCCGGTCCGAGGCGGTCTCGGCCTCGGCTCCTAGATGCTGCGCAGGACCGGGCGAGGCAGGCGCTCCCGCAGGTACTCCGCCAGCGTCTTCACGGCCCGGCTGCCGCTGGCGCGGACCATGTAGTGGCCGCGGACGACGTGCCAGAAGCCGGCGCTACGGCCGACGTAAGACAGCGTGTCAGCCATACGCTTGGACGAGAAGTCATCGCTGGCGCGGCAGATGTCGAGGATGTCCGGCAGGATCTGATGCAAAACCGCGGCGCCGAGCGGCCTCTGGAGCACGTAGTCCTTCGGTGTCTCGAAGGCGGTGCTCCAGATGTCCCGCGCGGCCTTCCAGTAGTTGAGCAACAGCTGGGCAGCTTCTTCATCCGTAACGCGCTTGACGAAACCGCCGCGCAGAACAGGCTCCAGAGAGGTGACGAAGCTGTGCTGCTTGAGCGTGTGCTCCGGCTTCAGGGAATCGCCGGGCATGCGGATCATCCCGCGCCAGGGGCTGGATTCTTCATCGTTGAAGAAGTCCGCCAGCATTGTCGCCCGCCCGCGCAGATAGTTCTTCTCGCCCTCGCGTTCGATGAGGGCGAGGCCTTCAGCCTTGCGCATGGAGAGCAGGTGACGATCGACGACGTCTGTCGGAACGCCCTTGTGGCGGGTGTTGATGACGTGGAACGTGCGCATCTCCTCGTAGGCATCGATGCCGTCCATGATGACGACCGGCAGCTGGTAGTCGGCCAGCCACTTCGCCTTGTCCTTCTCCAGAGCGCGCTGCAGACCGTAGAGCCGGTGCTGGCCGTCGACGACCCACATCGGGACGCCGGGGTCGATCGTCAGTGTGCCGCTGGCGCCGTCGGCGGACGCAAACCGAGCCCGGTGCGGCTGGCGGAGGCAGAGGACGATCGATGTCGGCAGCATGCCCTCTTCTTCGCGGACGTAGTGGGATATCTTGCGCAGCCGGGACGAGGTGAGGGGCCGCTGGTAGCCGGACGGATTGTCCGAGGAATAGGTGTCGGAATCGAAGCGCCCAAGGAGGTCCTTGAGGGGAATTGCCGTCACATAAAGGTTGACGTCCGGGCGCTTCTGGCGAAAGCGGACAGCGGGCGCTCTGAGGGGCTTTTCGCTTGTGCTGTGTCCGTTGCTGGTCGCCGCCTGGGGCGTGGCGGTGATGGTCATTTCGGCCTCCTTTTGTTCCCGCGCGCCGGAACTGGGTGCGATCGTCGCCATGCGTCTGTCGAGTGTGCCACAGGTCGCTCCGCCATGCATACCACCAGGCCTATAATTAAGTAGATATGCCGACGAAAAAACCGGGCCTCCCGGGAGAACTCGCGCTCTCCGACAACGCCCGCCTCGTCCTCGCGCGGCGCTATCTGGCAAGGGACGATTCCGGCCAGCCCGTGGAGACGCCTGAAGAGCTGTTCCGGCGCGTCGCACTCAACATCGCGCAGGTGGAGGGCCGGTTCGACGACCAAAATGTTGACAACGGCGCCGCCGTCGCGGAGTGGGAGCCGAAGTTCCTGGCGATCATGCAGGACCTCGACTTCCTCCCCAATTCACCGACCCTGATGAACGCCGGCCGCGAAATCCAGCAGCTCTCCGCCTGCTTCGTGCTGCCGGTGCCCGACAGCATCCCCGGCATCTTCGGGGCGATCAAGGAGACGGCTGTCATCCACCAGTCCGGTGGCGGCACCGGCTTTGCCTTCTCGCGCCTGCGGCCGAAGGGCGACCGCGTGCGCTCGACGATGGGCGTGGCGTCGGGGCCGGTCTCGTTCCTGCGTGTCTTCGACGCCGCGACCGAGGCGATCAAGCAAGGCGGGACGAGACGCGGCGCAAACATGGGCGTCCTCGCCGTCACTCACCCGGACATCGAAGAGTTCATTTCGCTCAAGGCCGACATGCGCACGCTCACGAACTTCAACATCTCGGTCGCTGTAACCGAGGAGTTCATGGGCGCCGTCGAGCGGGACGAGGAGTACACACTCGTCAACCCGCAGGACGGCAAGCCGACAGGCAGAACGCGCGCCCGCCACGTCTTCGACCAGATCATCGCCAACGCCTGGCGCAACGGCGACCCCGGCATCGTGATCATCGATCGCATCAACCGCGACAACCCGACGCCGAACCTGGGCGAGATCGAGGCGACGAACCCCTGCGGCGAACAGCCGTTGCTGCCGTACGAGTCGTGCAACCTGGGCTCGCTGAACCTGGGCCGTTTCGTGAAGAGCGGCAAGCGGCCGGGCCCGGACGGACGCCCGTACGGGCGGGTGGACTGGGAGCGTCTGGCCGGCGTGATCCCGACGGCCGTGCGATTCCTGGACGACGTGATCGAAGCGAACCGTTACCCGATCGAGGAGATCGACCAGGCGACGAAGCTGACTCGCAAGATCGGCCTCGGCGTGATGGGCTGGCACGACATGCTCTTCCAGCTCGGCGTGCCGTACGACTCAGAGGAGGCGCTGGCGCTGGGCGAGGAGCTGATGCGCTTCATCCAGGAGAAGGCGAACGAGGCCTCGCTGGAGCTGGCGCGCGAGCGCGGCGTCTTCCCGGCGTGGAAGGGCTCGCGGTACGATCCGGAGGCGCCCTACCGCAACGCCACACGGACGACGGTGGCACCGACGGGAACGATCTCGATCATCGCCGACGCTTCGTCCGGCATCGAGCCACTGTTCGCGCTCGCCTTCACGCGCCGACACTACCTCGACGGCGACGACCCGTCGCGGTTGACCGAGCTGACCGAGGTGAACAAGCACTTCCTGCTGGCCGCCGAAGCGGGCGGCTTCTACAGCGACGAGCTGATCGCGCACCTGGCGCAGGGCGGCACGATCGCGACCTGGAACGAATCGGCCGAAGACGGCGCGAAGGTGCCGGAGGAGGCGCAGAGGCTGTTCGTCTCGGCGCACGAGATCACGCCGGAGTGGCACGTGCGCATGCAGGCGGCGTTCCAGCGGCACACCGATAACGCCGTCTCGAAGACGATCAACTTCCCAGCGACGGCGACGGAGGCCGACGTGGCGGCGGCCTACTGGCTCGCTTACCGCGAAGGCTGCAAGGGGATCACGATCTACCGCGATGGCTCCCGCGACTTCTCGGTGCTTTCGCACTCGACGGCGAACGTGAAGGGGCCGGAGCAGGAGACGCAGCCGGCGCTCGACGAGATCGAGGGCAAGATTACGTCGATCGAGCGGCCGCGCCCGTACCGCCAGCGCCTGCCGGACGAGCGCCGCTCGCTGACGCACAAGTTCCGGGTGGCCGACCACGAAGGCTATGTCACCTGCGGCCTTTACGAGGACGGGCGCCCCGGCGAGATCTTCGTCAAGATTTCGAAGGAGGGCTCGATGGTCTCGGGCCTGATGGACGCCGTCGCGCTGCTGACGTCGGTGACGTTGCAGTACGGGGTGCCGATCGAGGAGCTGTCGCGGAAGCTCAAGAACACACGCTTCGAGCCCTACGGGGCGACCGGCAACCCGGAGATCCCCTGGGCGACGAGCCTAGTCGACTACATCTTCCGCTGGCTGGAGCTGAAGTTTTCGCGGGGCGACGCCGCCCACGCTGACGAGCCCCCGCGAGCCTCCACGGAGGAGCCGACGGGCATGGGCTGCCCGGAGTGCGGCGCGCTGCTGGCGTACCAGGAAGGCTGCATGGTGTGCCGGGCGTGTGGGTTTAACCGGTGCGGATGAGAACGCGTGGATTTGTGGAAACCTCGCCACAGAATCATCGGAGGTCGGCAGCGACAAGCCCTATAATCCACCTATGAGCCACAATCCACTTTCACCACCTGACCATGTGCTGCGTGAGGGCGACGCGAGAAATCTCGACTGGATTGCCGACGAGAGCATCCATCTGGTCTGCACAAGCCCTCCCTACGGATCCTTGAAGGAGTATCCCGACCGGCCTGGTCAGCTTGGCAATCTAACGAGATACGAGGAGTTCCTAGCCGAGCTAAAGAAAGCGTGGGCAGAGTGCTATAGACTGCTCGTGCCCGGCGGGCGCATCGCATGTGTTGTCGGCGACATATGCATCTCGAGAAGGAAGGCCGGGCGCCACTACGTACTTCCCCTCTCAGCGGATATCCAGGTGATGGGCCGCGAATTGGGATTCGATTGCCTGACCCCGATACGATGGCTCAAGGTTGCAAATATTCGACTCGAGGCATCTCGCTCCAGCCGCTTTCTTGGCAAGCCCAATCTGCCGAATGGGATAGTGAAGAACGACATCGAACAGATTCTGTTCCTTAGAAAGCCGGGGGGCTATCGAAAGCCTACGGCGGAGCAAGAGCGTCTGTCGCGCATCTCATCTGATGATTACGCGCGCTGGTTCTCGCCGGTTTGGAATGATGTGACGGGACAGCTCAGGACCAACCATCCCGCGCCATACCCTATTGAGATACCGACCCGGTTGATCCGGATGTTCTCATTTGACGGAGATACAGTGCTGGATCCGTTCGCAGGGACGGGCACAACAGCCGTCGCCGCAGTTACGACGGGCCGAAAATCGATCTCCGTGGACATTGACCCGGAGTACGTAGAGATATCGCGGCGACGTGTCGTCGAAGCAGCGTCGTCTGCGAAGAACGACTCTCTGGTCGTTGAATCGTTCACAGAGCGAGTCCTCGCCAGCACATGAACGCGGCAGCGGCCAGCAGCGTTCCCGAGATCGAAGACCTAAGTAATCGCGCCGATATGCAGATCGAACACTACGTCGCAGCCGCCAGCGCTTACGTTCTAAGGGCCCCCGAACTCGACGCAAGCCAGAAGAAGGCCGGGCAGATCCGTCTATCAGCCGCTCTTGGCAAGATCCTAGCGAATGATCTCAGGCAACGCGTGCCGTGGATGGAGCCCTTCCCGGGAGAGCGAGAGGTCTCCGGGGCCCTGCGGATTGCCAAGGCGGATGTAAGCGAACTACATGATTTAGACGGGCTGCGCCTAGCCGTAGAGATTAAGCCGGTCAACCTAGCGGTCGGCCGGGCGATATGGAACAGATTCGGCGACATTCGAATGTTCGCCGTAAATCTGCATCTAAAGTTTCCCTTCGCGGTCCTGGGTGGCGTCCTGGTTATACCAACCTGGGAACTTGCGAAGACTGGATCTGGCCTCGCACACAAGTCCACGCTTCCGCTCATTGACAGAGTCATAGATCGACTGTCCAGAGCTGGTGGCCGACGAACAGAGGGTGATGCCGCCCACCTCCTAGAGGGGATCGGGGTCGTCGTTTATGATCCCGACGAAGCGTCGATGTCGCCAGACGTTCCTAAGCGTGGCTCCGGTTTACGGTGGGAAGAGTTCGTCGAGTCCATGGCAGAGACGTACGAGGCACGGTTCGAGCAGTGAAAGTGCACCGAACGCCTGAGTCGGCCGCCGGGGACGGCGGGACGAAGTACTTCGTTGGCGGCGGCGTGAGGGTGCAGGAGATCGTCTCGGCGGACGAGGGGATCGACATCATCCTCGTGCGCTTCAGCCCGGGCGCGCGGACGTACCTGCACACGCACGCGGTGCCGCAGGTGCTGCACTGCATCGAGGGTCGCGGCATCCTGGCCACGAAGTCGGAGCAGAACCTGGTCGAGGCGGGAGACATCGTGCACGTGCCGGCGGGCGAGGAGCACTGGCACGGCGCCGCCGCAGACTCGCACTTCGTCCACCTCTCGATCCGGCCGCCGGGCGAGTCGACGTGGACGAGAGTCGACCCGCTGGGGTAGCGCTTCTCGTTCGCCGCCGCGCGTCGTATACTCCGCTTCGTCCCGCCCGAACAGAAAACTCCGGCAAGGAGGCCCCGATGATCACAGTACTCGCCCGCTTCGAGATGCTAGAAGGCAAAGAGATCGACGTGGTGGAAGCGGTCCGCAAGATGGCCGCCGCGGTCAAGGCGAACGAGCCCGGCTGCCTCATCTACACCGCCTCTCGCGGCAAGGTGAACGGTCGCGAGCTCTACTTCTTCGAGATCTACGAGGACGAAAAGGCGTTCCAGGACCACGCCCGGACCGACCACATGCGCGAGATGCAGGCGGCGATGGACGGATGCATCGACAACAGCTCGTTCAACGTCGAATCGCTGGACCAGGTCGGCGGTTTCGTGCGGGGCGAGATGGAGCACGTCGCATGATCACCGTGACGGCGGAGTTCCGCATCAGCGAAGGCAAAGAGGCGGAGGCGCTGGCGGCGATTGAGACGCTGGTGGCCGGCGTGAACCGGGACGAACCGGGCGCGCTGATGTATTCGTGGCACCGCGACCTCAAGGACGCGGCACAGATCCTCGTCTACGAGGTCTACGCCGACGAAGAGGCGACGAAGGTGCACCGCGCCTCAGAGCACTTCGCGGAGTTCCAGAAGGCGTTCGCCAGCGGCGTCTTCGACCCGGGATCCGTCAAGATTTCGCGCTTCGAGCGGTTCGCGGCGATCGACCGCTAGGCTTCGAGCCGCGCCTCGACGCCGAGCGAGCGAGCGAGGTCTTCGGTGAATTCGCGCCACTCACCGGGGTCGGCCCAGCCCTCGAAGCCAGTGTAGGACGCGACCGGCACGCGCACTTCCTCGGGCCCGATCACGGCGACGACGGCGAACGTCTCCCGCGGCCCCTTCGTTTCGTACGTCAGCTCCAGGTGGCGTATCTCTGACGTTCTGTATGAGCGCTTCTCCCGCCCCAGGAGGCGCTTACGGCGCGATACCCGCACCTCACCCGTAATCTCGTCCAGAACGACGTCTGAGCGGCCGCTCGTGGCTCTCAGGCGGCCCATCTCATCGCGCTGGGGGAGGTTGCCGCCGCTGCGGCCAGTCGGCGCGCCTTCGTGCCGTACCTCCAGGCCGTAGGCGGAGGCGATCGCCTCGGCGATCTGCCCGGCGCAGTCGCGGTCGAGCTCGTTAACGGTGAGGTTGCCGCCGTCCTCGTACTCAGCGACGACGCGCGAAAGGCCCGCCGGCATGGGAGCGCCGCCGGTGTGCGCCTGCATCGGCGGCTGCGACCAGCGATACCAGGTGACGGAGCGCACCGACGGCAGCCGCTCGACGCCGTCCGGCTCGTCGGCGTGTCCCTTGCCCTTTCGCGGGAAGTGGCGAAGCTCGCGGAGGACGTCGTCCCAGGCCCAATCACCACAGAGGAACTCGCTCTCGTCCGGCACGACGCTACAAGGGTTGACGCTCGAAGTTGTGGCGGACCCAGGCGCCGTCAGGGTAAGCGGCCGTCGGGATAGCAGCGTCTTCCAGCGTGGCGACGGTCGCCGCGCCGCCGCCGCGGACGTAGCTGAGGCAGTCGTCGGGTGACTCCCACGTCGTGATCTGCGCGAAGGCGCCGGGCTCGTCGGTGCTCCAGAGGTACTCGACGGAGACGAAGCCGGCCTCGCCATCGAGCACGGCCTTGAGCTTCGGCAGGACGGCCTCCAGCGCCGACTGCCACTGGGAGCGGTCGGTGATCCGGGTCTTGCGGGTTAGAATCGAGACAACCATGCGCAGCGCGCTCCGATGCGCCGATTATGCCGGATGAGTTAGGCGGAGTGCCAGAACTTGCGCACGGCGTAAGTATCCGGCTGGCCCTGCTTTTCCCAGTGCGCCGTCATGACGTGCTCGATATCAAACTCGAACAGCCAGTCGCTATCGTGAACCGTATGCCCGGCGGATTTCGTGATGAGATCGCGCGTCTTCTGGTCTTCGATGAAAGTGACGCTGCCCGTCATGTAGAACTCAGCATCACGCTTGTCGGGGAGCGCGTGCATCGCGTAGCGGCGATCGCGCTTCAGGTCGTGGCGCTTGGGTGAGCTTTCGTTGACGGCGACGAAGATGCGCCCCTCGCCGATAATCGGGCAGATGGGGTGCACGCGGGGCGCGCCGTCCTTGCGCACGGTCGCCAGGTAGGTAATCGGAATCCAGTCCAGTAACGACTTAAGGACCTTCGCCATCTCCGGCTCTGCCTCCGTGAATTCGCCCCAGCTAGCCATCGTCAGATCTCCTCTCCCAGGTCGAACAGGTCCGCGGTGCCGTCACGATAAGACGCGCCCCTGACAACGGTCTGTCAGTAGCTTTCAGGCGTCCGGATATCGCCCGACGAGCGCCTTCGCTTCTTGGCGCAGCCGCTGCACGAGATCGGGCGGCGAGAGCACGCGGGCGGCCGCCCCGCGGCTGAATATCCACGGCAGCAGGCGCGGTACGTCACGCACGCGGAAGGTGAAGACGAAGCCTCCGTCGGCGAGCTCTTCGGAGATGAAGCCGAACGCCAGCTCCTCGCGGGCCCAGCGCGCCGCCGGCTCATCGATCCAGATGCGCACCTCAATCTCCAGTTCACCCGGATCGTAGCCGTCGTCGATCTCCCGGCGCACGAACGTCTCGTCCAGCAGATCAGCGGACTCGATGCGGCCCGCCCGGAAGTCGCGCACGTCCTCGCGCAGGCGGCAGTAGCCGATGAGGTGCCAGTCGCCGCTATAGAAGACCAGCGAGTGCGCCTCCACATCCCGCTCCGTCACCCGGTCAGGCTCATAAGAGTGGTAGCGGAGCCTGACGACGCGGTCAGCGACGACGGCCTCCTGCAAGAGAGGAAGGTGCGGGGACAGCTCGCCGGCAATTTGCGGAGAGGCGCGGATTCGCTCGCGCAGGCGGGCCACCGCCTCGCGCGTTCCGGGGAGCAGCACGGCGTCGACTTTTGCAGCGGCCGATCGTGCGGCATCGCGCTGCGCCATCGTGCCGAGGCCGAGCGCGAGGTCGAGGCCGAGCAGGATCTGCACGGCCTCTTCGGCGGCGAAGGCGATGGGCGGCAGGTGATAGCCGGGGACGAGACGGTAGCCCTCACCGGGCATCGAGGCGACGGGGACGCCGGCCTGGCACAGCGCGTCAATATCGCGATAGACCGTCCGCACCGAGCACTCGCAGTCTTGCGCGAGGTCGGACGCGCGAACGGGGATCTCCTCACGGAGGCGCATCAGGA
>JADFTG010000019.1 GCA_022560365.1 Chloroflexota bacterium
ACATAACCTCTCACCTCCGAAAAGTGATCGCCGCAGGCTTCACAGAGGTGGTCCGTGAAGGCGGGCGCGCCGGCGATGACGTCCTGGCACTCGGGGTGCTTGCAGTCGAGCAGGCGCAATGGATTACGCTCGACGCGTGCCTGGCAGTCGCGGCAGACACGGCCGAGCTTGTCCGCGTAATAGGCGCGCAAAGCCTCGAGATAGCGCGGGCGGCAATCGGCGTCGCCGATCGAGTTCAGGTTGAGCGTGAGCCCGGTCAGACCGAGTTCCTCGTACAACCGCCAGAGCATCTCGATCGTCTCAGCGTCCGCGGCGGCCGATGCGTCGCCGATGGCTTCGATGCCGAACTGGTGGTGCTGGCGATAGCGTCCGGCCTGGGGGCGGTCGTAGCGGAAGATCGGTGTGATGTAGAAAAGGCGCACCGGCTGCGGCTGGTTGTGCATACCGTGCTCGATGTAGGCGCGGCAGACGGGCGCGGTTCCTTCGGGGCGCAGGGCCAGCTCCTGGTCGCCCCGGTCCTTGAACACATACATCTCCTTCTGGACGATGTCCGTAGTGTCGCCGACGGTGCGCTTGAACAGTGCCACGTCCTCGAACATTGGCGTGTCGATCTGTGCGTAGCGGAACTCCCCGCATAGCCTCTCGGCCGTGTCGCGCACGTAGTCCCACCACGGCTGTTCGTCGGGAAGAATGTCCTGTGTGCCGCGTGGCGCCTGGATGTCTGGCGTCATGGGACGAGGATAGCAGCGCGGGGGCGCTAGTGGCAGCCGAAGAAGCATCCGCAGCGAGCCTCCGGTGCTAAACTTGGAGGACATATGACGATTGCTGACGAGGAGAAGCTGGGGCAGCCGCTCCTTGACCGCGTGGCCGAGTATCTGCCGCCCGAGGGGCAGAAGCTGGTGCGCAGCGCACTGCAATTCGCGACTGAATCGCACGCGGGCCAGGCGCGCAAGAGCGGCGATCCGGTCATCACCCATCCCCTCGCGGCGGCCGAGGCGATCGCCGCGCTTCAGCTGGACGCGGCGACGATCGCTGGGGCGCTGCTGCACGACGTGCAGGAAGACTGCGCCGTCGAAAACTCTGAGATCGAGAAGCGCTTCGGTCCGGAAGTGGCGCTGATGGTCGAAGGCGTCACCAAGCTGGGCGAGATATCCGGGCAGGCGGCGGACACCGACGTGGCCGACCGGCGGATGCAGGCGGAGAACCTGAGAAAGATGTTCCTGGCGATGGCACAGGATCTGCGTGTGGTAATCATCAAGCTGGCCGACCGCCTGCACAACATGCGCACTCTCTGGGCGCTGGAGCGCGACGACCGCGAGCGCATCGCCCGAGAGACGATGGAGATCTACGCCCCGCTGGCGGCGCGGCTGGGCATTTGGGAGATCAAGTGGCAGCTGGAAGACCTGGCGTTTCGTCACCTTCAGCCCGAAACGTACAAGCGCGTCGCCCAGATGCTCGACGCTAAACGCGGTGCGCGCGAACGGTACGTGACGGAAGTGGAGAAGATCCTGGAGACGGAACTCGCGAAGCAGGGCGTCGAGGCTGACGTCCAGGGGCGCGCGAAGCACATCTATAGCATCTACGAAAAGATGGAGAAGTACGCCTCAGAAGGCCGCAGCGTTGACGAAATCTACGATCTGATCGCCGTCCGTGTGCTGGTGACATCGGAGGACGAATGCTACAAGGCTCTCGGCGTTGTGCACGCTCTCTGGCGGCCGCTTCCGGGGACGTTCGACGACTACATCGCAATGCCAAAGGAGAGCATGTACCAGTCGCTGCACACGACAGTGATGGCGCTTCAGACTCAGCCGCTTGAAGTGCAGATCCGGACACGTGAAATGCACTACTCGGCCGAGTACGGCATCGCGGCCCACTGGCGCTACAAGGAAGGCTCGAAGCGTGACGCTCGCTACGAGGAGCGACTGGCCTGGATCCGTCAGCTGATGGACTGGCAGCGGGACATCTCGCAGGCTGAGGAGTGGGTCGAGGCGATCAAGACGGACATCTTCCAGGACCAGGTGTTCGTCTTCACGCCCCGCGGTGAGATCAAGGACATGCCTTCCGGTTCGACACCGCTCGACTTCGCGTACCGGATCCACACGGATCTCGGGCACCTCTGCGTTGGCGCCAAGGTCAACGGCAAGCTGGTCTCGCTGAACAACCCGCTCAAGAACGGTGACGTGATCGAAATCCTCACCAGCAAGTCGTCCAAGGGTCCGTCGCGCGACTGGATGAACCAAAACCTGGGCTATCTCCGCACCTCGCACGGCCGCGAGAAGGTGCGGCAGTGGTTCAAGCGCCAGGAACGTGCGGAGAACATAGCGCGCGGAAAGGAGATGCTGGAGCGCGAGATGTCGCGACTGGGCACGAGCCTGCCGGAGATGCAGGCAGAGCTCCTGCGCATCTTCAAGTTCGAGGATCGCGAGGACTTCTACCTACGCGTGGGCTACGGCGAGATCAGCACTCAGCACGTTGGCAACAAGATCGCCTCGCTGATTCGGGAGACGGAGGAAGTGCATGAGGTCGAAGCGCCGGCCCAGCAGACCTACACTCCCAACATCCAGGTCCTGGGCACCGGTGACCTGCTGACGCGTCTCTCGCGCTGCTGCAACCCGGTCCCCGGCGATGAGATCATCGGCTATGTTACCCGCGGCGAAGGTGTCTCCGTTCACCGGCGCGACTGCCCGAACGTGCTGCATGAGGACGAGACGGAGAGGCTGATCGACGTCGAGTGGGGCCGGCGCGGGCAGATGTACCCGGTGGCCGTGCACATCGAGGCCTGGGACCGCGTTGGGCTTCTTCGCGACGTGGCGACGCTTGTCGCGGAGGAGGCCGTGAACATGGTCGGCGTTCACACGCAGGAAGGGGAAGATGGCCACATCATGATCTTCATGACGCTGGAGACGACCGGCGTCGAGCAGCTCTCGCGGATGCTCAACAAGCTTGAGGTGATCCGCGGAGTGCTGTCTGTCAGCCGGAGCGGCGGCGGCGGCAAGGCACGTCGAAAGAACTAGCCTCACAGCGCGCCGAGGCAGCATACGCTAGAATTCCTGTATCGGTGATTCGTGGAACACGGGGGGTGACGCGTGAACGAACCGCAGGCCGTATCTGACATCGACAGAGACTACCTGTCGTACATCGCCCGCAGGGCCCTGGGAGACGACTCCATCGAGGTTAGCGAGTTCGGCGTTGTCGAGGAACCGTTTGAGTTCCCGCGCTTCGGCGAGAAAGAGTTCTATGAGCTTCCGTTCTCGTACAAAAGCATCGCCGGCGAGGGCCGCGCCAGCGTAATCCTGCGCGTGATGCCGAAAATGGACGCCGTCATGATGCTGACGGGCGACATGGAGCACCGCGAGCTGAAGGCGTTCGAAATGGGCCTCTTTGACATGGTGCCCGAGACGTTCTCCGTCCCCTACGTCCACGTCATTCACCGGCCGGAGCGCGAGCAGTACTGGGCGTTCCTGCGCGACGTGCGTCCGCAGATGGACGCTCTGGGAATGCACACGAAGGTTCCGGACGAGACCATGCGCACGATCCTCTCTCACCTGGCAGCGTTCCACGCGCGGTTCTGGGAAAAGCACGACATTATCGATGAACCCTGGCTGATGAGCCTCAAACGCCCGGTGGACTACTTCTACCGCTGCATCGTCGACATCATCGATGGGATGAAGGAGCCAGCTGAGCCGACCGTTTACATCACGGAACGCTGGCCGTGGCTGGCGGAGGGCGTCGTCAACCTCTTGCAGTCGCTTGAGCCGGACACGCGGCGTGCGATCGAGAAGCTATACCGTGAGCCGGAGGATCTGTTGGAGCGCATTGAGCCGATGCCGAAGACGCTCTGTCACTACGACTTTGACAACCGCAACCTTGGGATCGAGGAAGGGCCCGACGGCCCGCGTACCGTTGTCATCGACTGGGAGATCCTCGGTAAAGGTATTTCCTCTTCGGACGTCGTGCGCTTCACGGCCTACCAGCAGCCGGACGACCTCGACGCGGTGATCGACTTCTACCTGGACCAGCTGGAGGCGCAGCTCGGCGATAAGATCGACCGCGAGGAGTGGCGGTTGGGCTTCGAGCTGGGGTCGATCACGGAGTGGCAGATCCGCGGCGTACTGTTCGGCGTGATGGTCAGTGCGCCCTCAGCGCCGGTGCCTGACGAGCAGCGGCCGGCCATGCGCGAGCGTGTGTTCTCTGACGTTTCCTACGTCGAGTCGCTCATCCGGAAGCACGGGCTGGCCTAGGACGACTCGGCCCGGCGGAAGACTGGGGGGAATGGCGTCAACCCGTCGTTCTCGTCGCGGGGCGGGCTGAGGTTGTGCTCGTTCTTCTGCACGCACCTTGGCGGTGTGAGCCTGTTGGATGAACCTCATCCGCGGTCTCGCCCGCGTTCGCGTAGGTGGCGTATGGGCGGTGGCTGGTTGAAGGAGCTTGAAGCCGGGCCTTACAATTCTTGAGGCGGGCCCGTAGCTCAAGGGTAGAGCGCCCGGCTCATAACCGGTCGGTTGCAGGTTCGACTCCTGCCGGGCCCACCACTCATGTCCCGCGGGCTCCTGTTGCCGGACCTGGCCTCTGCGACTGACTCGAAGCTCTGGGGTGCTGTCGCGATGTAACGAAATTCGCGATGCCTCGTCAAAGAGATCGACGGGGTAATCGGAGAGGCTGGAGACGGTGAGATCACCATCGCCAGCCTCTCTTCTGAATACGAGGGTTGGTGACCCAAGGTGACGCGTCACACGCTACTCAGATATGATGACGGTGCTCATGCGATCTGAAGAACTAATCGAGAAACTCGAAGCGGGACTCGCGGACTATAACCCTCGCCGCATCGACAACCCGGCGGCCACGCCCGCTGCGGTGCTTCTTCTGCTCAGGTCTGTTGAGCGGGAACCCCACGTCGTCTTTACAGAGCGCACCAGCAACGTCGAACACCACAAGGGCCAGATCTGCTTCCCCGGCGGCGGCATGATGGATTCCGACGCGACGGCTGAGGCGACCGCGCTGCGCGAGACGTTCGAGGAGATCGGTGTCAAGAGCGAGCATGTGCGAGTCATTGGCCAGCTCGACGACATTCTCACCGTCAGCGCCTTCCGGGTGTCGCCGTTCGTCGGCCTGTTTGAGCACGACCCTGATTATCAGTACACGACTTGCGACGTCGAGGTCGCACAGGTGATCGAGGTGCCGTTCAGTTTCCTGTTGGAAGAAGGAAGCATGGAGCTGGAAGTCCGCGAGCACCGCGGCCGGGAAGTGCTGGTCCCATCTTTTTCTTATGACGGGCACCGCATCTGGGGCGCCACCGCCCGCATGCTCCACCAGCTGATCGAGCTGGTGCGCTAGCCTGCGTGCGCGACTCGCCGCCGGCCGACGATTCCCTGGTCCCGCCCCGGAAGCGGCCTCCCTGTAAGCGCTGTAAGGTAAGCGACTGGCGGATCGACGTACGCTCGAAGTCACGGCTGCGTTGGGCGATCGAGACTGTCTTCGCTGTACCGGACGTGCTCATCTTCCAGAGCGAATCGGCCGGCTGGCCGGGCAAAGAGTATGAGCGCTGGACGTGCGCGAGCTGTGGTCGCTCGATTCGCGTGGCGCGCTCCTGAAGCGCTAGTGAGCCGCGCCCGAACGGGCCGTTTGCCTGCGGCGGCGATTACGGATACGGTTTCACCTGCAATAGTTCACGCGTGCCAGGGGTAGGGATATGGACGGACCGTCACAGGCTGAACGGAACGCGATGGCGCAGCGCCTCATCAGCCGTAACAAGCTGGCCGAGGCGCTTGATCTCCTGAACGAAACGATACGGCAGGACCAGCGCTTCGCCGCGACGTTTGAAAACCGGGCCGTAGTGTTCGAGGCGCTGGGCATGCACCCGCAGGCCCAGGCCGACAGGCGCAGGGCGGCCGCTCTCCGCGCTGCCCTGCCCGCATCAGCACCTTCGCTGGACTCTACTCCTGCTGAGCCGCCGGACTCCGGGTCGGGGGAGTGGGCCGCGCCGGCGGTTGCGCTGCCCGGCGACGAGACGTCAGAGGGAGACGAAGCTGCGCCGCCCGAATCCACTGCGGAGGCAGAGGACGCGAACGACGGACTGGGAGACGTTGCGGCCGCGCCTGACGCGAGTGGTGAGCCGCCGGATGAGCCGCCGCCGCCCGTTATACCGTCGTACCCGCCCCCGCCGCGGAAATCGATCGGCAGCGCGCTGCTCCGGGCGGCCGGCGTCGTTGTGTTCGCGCTCGGGACATTCAGCATCGCTGGCGGCGGAATCTATTTCGCGCTCAACGCGGTCGGGGATAGCGCCGACGACAGCGTGACGCCCTCCCCGACCGAAGCACCGGCGGCGGCGAGCGACGAGCCTGGCGATGATGGCGACGGCGGTGTTGCCGGCGCTGCCACTGACGTCCCAGCGACGATGGAGGAAGCACTGTCAGGTAGCCCATACTCCTTCTCGCATCTAGAGGACGCGTGGCACGCCCAGGCGCTGGCGGTCTCGATCGGGGAGATCAGCGAGTCCGTAACGGGATTCGGAGAACCGGCGGTCGACATAACGTTGACTGGCAACGGGGCGACGATGGAGCTAAGCGTTCTTATCTACTCTTCAGCCGAGGCGAAGGACACGGAGTGGACGCTCGGTGTGGGCCCGGAGCCGAAGGTTGACGGCGAGCTGCCCGCCGGATCGTCCGTCTGGTACAACGCCAACGCCATCGTCGTCGTGCGCGTGTCGGCTCCGGCGCTCAGGCAGGACGCGCTCGATGGGTTTCTGGCGGTGGGCGAGGGCGTCGGCGAATCAGCGGACGAAGAGTAGAAGGTTCAGCGCCACTAGAGGATCTGCGAGAGGAAGAGCTTGGTGCGGTCTTCCTTCGGGGCCTCGAAGAACTCCGCCGGCGTTCCCTGTTCGACGATGAGGCCCTCGTCCATGAACATAATGCGGTCGGCGACGCCCTTGGCGAACCCCATCTCGTGCGTGACGACGACCATCGTCATGCCGCTCTCGGCCAGCTCGTGCATCACGTCCAGCACCTCCTTGATCATCTCTGGATCGAGGGCGGAGGTCGGCTCATCGAAGAGCATGATCTTCGGCTGCATCGCGAGCGCGCGGGCGATCGCGACGCGCTGCTGCTGACCGCCGGATAGCTGCGCCGGGTACTTGTCGATCTGCTCCGGGATTCCGACGCGCTCGAGGAGCGAGACGACTAGCTCCTTGGCGTCGGACTTCTTGAGGTGGCGGACGTGCGTCAGCGCGAGGCTGATGTTGCGCTCGATGGTCAGGTGCGGAAAGAGGTTGAACTGCTGGAAGACGATCCCCACCTCCGAGCGGATCTTCTCAACGTTGCGGAGGTCGTTGTTGAGTTCGACGCCGTCGATGATGATGGTGCCCTCGTCGTGAGGCTCGAGGCGGTTAAGGGTGCGCAAGAACGTGGACTTGCCGGAGCCGGACGGCCCGATGATGACGACCACCTCACTCTCGCGGACGGTCGTCGATATGCCGCACAGGGCCTGAAAGTCGCCGAACCACTTCTTGACGTCGCGGCAGACGATGATCTCGTGGCCGAGGGCGTGATCCCTGGTGGGTGGGGCTTCGATAACGGTGTCGTCGGTCATGGCACTAACGCTCGCCAACGCCGAGGTTGCGCTCCAGCTGCTGGCTGGCGCGTGACATGGAGAAGGCGATAACCCAGTATATCAAGCCAATGAAGAGTAGGGCCTCTGCGTGCAGGCCGATGAAGCCAGGCTGTGCCGGCGCGATCCGCGAGACGGCGAGCAGGTCCGTCAGCGCGAGGATGAAGACGAGCGACGTGTCTTTGAAGAGGCTGATGAACTGGCTGACGAGCGCGGGAATGACGGCCCGCAGCGCCTGTGGCAGGACGATCAGGGCGAGAACCTGTACCCCACCCAGGCCGAGCGCCTGTCCGGCCTCAATCTGCCCGCGTGGCACGGCCTGGAGGCCGCCGCGGACGATCTCCGCGATATAAGCGGCCGAGAAGAGGACGAAGCCCAGCATCGCCATGAAGACGACCGACACTTCGTAGCCTGTGATCGGGATCCCGAGAATGCTGGTCTCGTGCCTGATGGCCAGCCGGAGGATGAAGAACGACATAAAGAGGATCGTGATCAGGGGAACGGCGCGGACCATCTCGATATAGGCGACGCAGAAGATGCGGATCACGGGGAAGGTGCTGGCGCGGCCGACCGCCAGTAGAACGCCGAGCGGGAATGACACGGCGATGCCGACGATGGCGAGGACCATCGTCAGGAAGAGCCCTCCCCATTCGCGGTCCGGCACGTGGGAGAAGAGCCCGCCCTGGCCGGGCAGGAACGACGGGTAGAGAGCGGTCGGCAGCATCGCCGCCGCGAAGCCCAGTATCCAGAGCCAGACCGTTAGATTGCGCGCGAGGTCGCGGAAGCGTGAGAAGCGAACGGGCCAGGCCGCGAAGTAGGCCGCGGCGAACGCTGCGATGCTGGTGCTGGTCCAGAGTATGGCCCAACCCTCAAGCATGAAGACGTAGAGAGGCACGCAGGCGGCCGCGAAAACCAGCGGCAGGCGCCAGCTGAGGGTTCCCCAGAGACGCCACGAGAGGCCGAACAACACCGCGACGCCGTGGAGCGTCACCCAGATGCGCCAGAACTCGTCGCGCGGGAAGCGGCCCGTAAAGAACAGACCGCGGTTGGCCTCGATGATCTCCCACTCCGCTGTGGCGAAGACGAAACGTGAGCCCTGGTATGCGGCGAGGCCGAGTATCGCGACTGTGACGATGGTGAGGACGGCGTTGCCCGGGCTGCTAAAGAGGTTGGCCCGCGCCCAGCGGTAGGCGACGACGTGTGGCGGCAGCGCCGGGGCGATGGGGCGGCTCTGGGCGGTCATTGCCGGGCCGACCTCCATTTGAGCCGGCTGTAGATGCCGTTCATGACGGCGGAGATCGTGAGGCTGATGCCGAGGTACGTGAACATGATCAGCGTGATCATCGGCACTGCCTGGCCGACCTGATTGATCGTGACGCGGCCAACGTCGAACAGGTCCTTGTACCCGACGACGACGGCGAGGCTCGAGTTCTTAGCGAGGTTGAGGTACTGGTTCGTGAGCGGCGGAATGATGATCGCCATCGCCTGGGGCAGAATGACGAGACGCAGCCGCTGAACCCCGTTGAATCCGAGAGCCTGTGCGGCCTCCGTCTGGCCTTTCGGGATGGCGAGGACGCTGCCCCGGACGATCTCTGCGATAAAGGATGCTGTGTAGATGGTGAGTCCGAAGAGGAGCGCGGTGAACTCTGGCTTGATCGTCATGCCGCCTTTGTATGAGAACTGACCGACTTCCGGCGAGTCGATGTCCAGAGGCGTGCCCAGAATCAGGAAGCTGACGCCGGCGATGGCGAGGAACACCCCGGCCGCGCCCCACCAGGGGTAGCTCGGCTTTCCCGTTTCATCCTGCCGGCGCGTGAGCAAATAACGGATGACGATCGCGGCGCCGATCGCGAGGGGGACGAAGATGATCCAGGTGCCGAACCCACTCGTGCCAAAGACCTCTGGCAGAGCGAGCCCGCGGTTGGAGAGGAAGGCGACACCGAGGAAATCGAGGGAGTCGCCGATCTTGGGCGCTTTCAGGAAGACGGCGAGATACCAGAAGATGAGCTGTACGAGCAGCGGGATGTTGCGGAACGTCTCGACGTAGAGCGTGGCCACGCTCGAGACGAGCCAGTTGGAGGAGAGTCGCGATACACCGACGATTACGCCGAGCACGGTCGCGATGACGATGCCGATCATCGAGACCTGAATCGTGTTCAGGACGCCGGTGAGAAAAGCGCGAAAGTAGGTGTCGTTGGCTGAGTAGTCGAACCCGAAAGAGCGCTGGTCGATGCTGAAGCCGGCACGCTGTCCGAGGAAGTCGTCGCTGATATCGATGAAGGGGAACGACCCCTTCGTGCTGACGAATGGGAAGATCTCCAGGCCGAGGCCTTCCAGTTCGGCCTGGATGTTAGCGATGAGGACGTAGCCGAATACGAGAACGACGAGCGCGAAAATGGCCTGGAACAAGACCCGCCGGAAGCGTTCGTTGCTCAAGAGCGTGAGCAACAACGCCGGAGCCCCTAACAGGCGCTGTTCCGGTCCGGAGGAGGCGGTCAAGTGTCCAGGCTCATAAGGCGAGTGGCCCGGCTGAAACTCAGCCGGGCCACTCTGCTATCTCTTACCAGCTACGTCTTCCGCGCTTACTTGAACGGTGGGCTGTAGATCAGGCCGCCGTCAGTCCAGAGGGCGTTGAGCGTGCCGGCGCGCACGATGCCAATCGGTGCGACGTTGGCGTCGTAGATCTCGCCGTAGTTACCGACCTGAGCCAACACGTCCTGCATGAAGGTCACGTCGACGTCGAGGCCGGTATCGGTCACCTCTCCACCGTCGAATCCGACACCGAGGAGGCGGGCGACCGAGATGTTCGGCGGGTCAGCAACCATGGCGGCGACGTTGCTGCTGGTGACGCCGAGTTCTTCCGCCGCGATCGTGCCGATGACGACCCAGTTGACGATGTCGGACCACTGGGCGTCGTTATCGATGGTTACGGGGCCAAGAGGCTCCTTGGAGAACGTCTCGTCAAGGATCACCAGGGCTTCGGAACCACCTTGATCGGCGGGGAACTCGGAGCGGCGTCCG
>JADFTG010000020.1 GCA_022560365.1 Chloroflexota bacterium
GTAGAGGGGGCCCGGCTGCAGGTCGCGGTCCTCGATGCGGATCGCCGGCGAGACCTTGGCGTAATTGCCGGTCGAGAACACCTCGTCGGCGGCGCACACTTCGGCGTAACCGAGCGTCCGTTCGACGACTTCGGTGCCGGCGTCGCGCAACAGCCCGATCACCCGCTGGCGGGTGATGCCGTCCAGGAAGGTGCGGTTGGGCACCGGCGTGTGCACGATGCCGCCGGTGGCGATGATGCTCGTGGCGCCGTCGGCGGACTCGAGTCCGAAGTTGGCGCCTAGCGCCTGACCGGCCACGGCGACGGAAAGGCCCTTCTCCGTGCGGATGCCGGAGGAGTCCAGTGTGCCGGTGGTGTCGCCGCCGTTGTCGTCGCTATCACCGCCGTTGCAGGCGACGAACAGCGCCGTGGCGGCGAGGACGGTCGTCATCAGTATGAACGTGCGTATCTTCATTGCTAACCTCCTGTGTGTTCAGTCCGGTGACGAACGTGCTGCCTGGAAAGTTCCATCTCTCATTAGCTCTGCGCACGGCGGCGCATGACGAAGCTGCCGCCGAAAGCGAGCGCGGCGATGGCCGCGAGGCCGATCTCGATGATGAGCAACGAGCTGATGCCATCGTCTTCCGCTGTGAGGGCGATCGGGGTGCCGTCTCCGGACTCGGGCGCGGCGGCCTGGCCGTCATCGCCGGTGTCGAGATCGTTCGGGCGCGCGCCGTCGTCCAAGTTGGTCGTGTTGCCGGCCGGTTCTTGCCAGACGCCGAAAGGATCGAGCGTGGGATACTCTTCGCTGCCGTCCAGCACATCCTCGGATCCGTACGGGCCGCCGACGCCACCTCCGATTGCTGGAAGGATGCTGTCATCGTCCACCGGCGGAGTCCCGGCGAGGCCGCCCATGATGTCGCCGTCGGAGACCTCGGGTGCGGCATCGAACCCGTACTCGCCGGAGCCGTCGGTCGTCGCGGTGTCACGGTTCGTGGGAGCGGCGTCGAAGAGCGCCGTGGACGACTCGTCGCTGCTCCTGCCGCCGGTGTCGTCGACGATGCCGCCGGCGTCGAGCATGACGACGACGGCTAGTACGGCCGCGAAGCCAGCCCCGGCGATGCGCATGGCCACGAACGACGGCGTGGTGCGCGACGCAACCGGCGCGGGCTCACGCTCCGCCATCGCCGGCGTCAGCGTGAAAGAGCGCGGCGCCGCGACCTGCGGCAAGTCCCGCAGGGCGCTGCGGACGGCGAGCAGTTCGTCGAGTTCCGTGTGGCAGCGCTCGCAGCCGGTGACGTGCGCTTCGAGCGCGTCGCGACGGTCGGGGGCGAGTTCGCCATCGGCGTGTGCGGAGATGTCGCGGCGCGGGTGGCGGCTGAAGATGTCGAGAATGCTCATTGTTCCTCACCTGATTGACGAATGAAGCCCGGTAAAAGTTCCCGTTGTTCGAGGAGGATGGCCCGCAGACGCGATCGGGCGCGGCTGATGCGCGACTTCACGGTGCCCAGCGAGACGCGCATCGTCTCGGCGATTTCGGCGTAGTCGAAGCCCTGTACGTCGCAGAGCACGATGGCGAGTCGCTGCTCGTGCGGGAGCTGCGCAAGAGCGTCCTGGAGGGCGCGGTGCAGCTCGACGTTGGCGGCGCGCTCTTCCATCGAGGGCGCCGTGTCCGGCGGTTCCACTGGACGCTCGTCTTCGTCGCTGCTGCGGTCGAGCGAGGTCGCCGGGCGGGCCTTGCGGCGGCGCAGCTCGTCGTAGCAGGCGTTGGCGGCGATGCGGAAGAGCCAGGCGCGGAACGACCCGCCGCGGAAGCGGTCGAGCGAGCGGTAGGCGGAGATGAACGCCTCTTGCGCGGCGTCTTCGGCCGGGGCGGGCGCGCCCAGCATGCGCAGGCAAAGGTTGTAGACGCCGGTCTGATAGCGCTCGACGAGGACGTTGAACGCGTTGAGGTCGCCCTGGCGCGCGCGGGCGATCAGGTCCAGGTCGGGCGTATCGGTGTCCACCTGCGGTAATTCTAGGTGCGGGCTGATGGATGGTCGAGGGCCGGTCGGCGGGAAGCCGAAACCGAACGGGCGCCGCGAGGAGCCTTATTCACAATTCGGTAGCTGGCCATATACTTGGCGGCATGTGGAGAGCCATGTTGAGCGTGCTTCGGCCGTCCGGGGGCGACGCAGTGGTCGGACTAATAGGCGTCTTCATTGCGATGCTGTCCATTGGTCTCGCTATCGTAGCCTTGGACGACGACAAAGAGATTACGGTACTCGCCAAAATACCGTTTGGCGTAGGCGTAATATTCCTGCTTTGGTTCATTCTGGCATCGCTGTATCTCGCGATACGCGCAGCGACGATAGCCAAGAGGATTACGGGAGTTATCGGCTATATTCGCTCTGGCATCATGCTGCGAGGGGCCGTTCGAGGCGGCGTAATGACCGACGAGCAGATACAGCATTGGATTGACGCGTGGTATGAAGTTACAAAGACCTGGATCGAGAGCGAAGAGCCAGATTATCTCCCAGACTTCGAGCTTGGTGGCAAGGAAACCACGCCTAGTTTTACGGGTGGTGGGATGAGCAACTTCGCTCATGGGGCGGTGCAACTCATAGATGGAAAGCTCGGCGCTCTCCAGGGATTGTTGAGCCATCTGAGAGCTAGCCGGTGAGTGTGATGAACGGTTCGGTTAGGCAGCTTAGGCAGTCATTGAACTGGTCTCCCGAGCGGAGCCCGAAACCAAGAGCCATGCGTAAGCGTCTATAGCTAGTGAGGGAGCTATAATTGATCTCGCATGGCTGAATTCGATGACGACGCGGGCGCCGGTGGTGGCCGGAAGCGCCGTGAGGAAGGGACGCCCCGCTCTTTCGATCCCCTTTTCGACCCCTGGGGCGAGCCAGAAGACGAGCCGTCTTCCCGTGCCCACGACGATCTCTTCGACTTCGCGCCTGTAGAGGCGACGGAAGAAGAGATCGATTGGGGGCGGCTGTATGGCCCCGCCGCCGGCGGCTACCCGGACCGCCATCGTGTTCCGTACGAGGAGCGCCTGACGGAGCTGCAGCGCCGCCTGCGCACCGATACGATAGTCCTGCCGCGGGAGGAAAGCCGCTGGGCCGTGACTGTGCGCGAGCTGGCCGAGACGGTGCTGCTGGCGCTGCTGATCTTCCTCGCCGTGCGGGCGTCGTTCCAGAACTTCAGGGTGGAGGGCTCCAGCATGCAGCCCAGCCTGGAAGACGGCGAGTATCTGATCGTGAACAAACTCAGCTACGCTCAGCTGGACACCGGCTTCCTCGACTGGCTGCCGTTCGTCGGCGGGGACAGTGACGGGCCCGAGTACCTCTGGGGCAGGCCGTCGCGGGGAGACGTCATCGTCTTCGCCGCGCCAACGTCGACAAGCCGTGACTTCATAAAGCGGATTATCGGCGTGCCCGGCGATGAGATCGTGATCGATGAGGCTAACGGCGAGGTGAGCGTCAACGGCGTCTCACTGGACGAGCCGTACATCCAGGGGAGAACGAACTGCGGCACCGCGTGCGAGTACGATATTCCCGCTGCGGGCTCGCAGGAATCGTTCGACACTTGCGGGTCCAGCGAGTGCTACTTCGTTATGGGCGACAACCGTCTGAACAGCAGCGACTCGCGCAGCGGGGGCTGGCTCGTGCCCAGGGAGAACATAATCGGCAAGACGCTGATTACGTACTGGAACGAAGGCCGGCCTGAGCTGAACCTGGCGCCGAACCACTCCGTCGGTGAGGCTGAGGAGGCCAAGGACTAGCTTTGTCCGGCCGCCGGCAGACCGAAGAAGCCACCGCGAGGCTGCTGCGCGAGGCTGGCGCCCTCCTGGAGGGCCACTTTCAGCTGGCATCCGGCCGGCACTCCGGCGTCTACGTCGAGAAGTTTCGTCTGCTGGAGCGCCCGCCGCAGACCGATGCACTCTGCCGCATGATCGCCGACTGGGCCCGCGAGCTATCGCCGCAAGTGGTGGCGGGGCCGACGACCGGTGGCGTCATTATCAGCTACGAGGTGGCGAGACACCTGGGCCTGCGCAGCATCTTCGCCGAGAACGCGGAGGGAGGCGGCCGCAGCTTCCAGCGCGGGTTTGCGATCGCGCCGGGCGAGCGTGTGCTCGTCGTCGACGACGTGCTGACAACGGGTGGCAGCGTCCGGGACGTGCTGGACGCCGTGCGCGCGGCGGGTGGTGAGCCGCTCGCGGTCGCGGTCCTGATCGACCGCAGCGGCGGCAAGGCCGGCTTCGGCGTGCCGTTCTTCTCCTGTCTGGCTCTGGACCTGCCCTCGTACGAGCCAGCCGACTGCCCGCTCTGCGAGCAAGACGTGCCGCTGACGATTACTTAGTCGGCGGGTTTGGCAGCGTCGCTGGGCGCGTCGAAACCGACGGTCTTGTGTGTGCTGTCGCAGAAGGGCTTGCGGCTGGACTGGCCGCAACGACAGAGCGAGTACCACTCACCTTCAGGCACGGTGTACTCGTTGCCTTCCACATCGACGAGCTTGCAGGGGCCGTAGACGCGGAGGGGGCCGTTGTTGCGGACGAGGATGCGGGTTTCTGGTGTGTCTGACATAACAGGCGTGATGATAACACCCACGCTTAGAGAGCGCGCAGGAAGGCGGCGGTGGTCTCGATCAGCCGATCGTCGGAGCCCGCCCAGAAGTGGTCGACGCCAGGCATGACCTCGAGCCGGGCGCGCTCTCCCGCCGCCTCTGCAAGGTTCGCGAGCGCTGTCGTATCAGAGTACTCGTCGCGGTCGCCGGAGACGAGTAGCAACGGGAAGGCGCCGTTCGGAGGCGAAAGCTCGCCGGCGATCGTCGGCAGCGAGACGAGGGCGAGGCCGCTCGGTGAGACGTCCGCCGAGGCGAGGAGCGCCATTGCAGCGCCGAAGGAGTAGCCGGCGAGTGCGACCCGGCCGGAGTCGATCTCCGGCTGCCCGGCAAGGAAGGCGCAGGCGGCCTTTACGTCGTCTGGTTCGGCCCGGCCGCCGGCGTGCGTCCCTTCGCTTTCGCCGACGCCGCGGAAGTTGAAGCGCAGGGCGGCGAAACTGCTGTCGAGAGCGGCGCGGACGAGCGCACCGACGACGTTGTTGTACATGTCGCCGCCGTACTGCGGGTGAGGATGGCAGACGACGATGCCGGGGAACGGGCCGGCGCCGTCGGGCAGGTGGAGGAGACCCTCGAGCGTGATGTCGCCGCAGGGAATCGCGACGTCGCGGCCGGCGATCACGTCCACGGCTGCGCCTGCGGGTTCGTCATGGCGAGGCGGATTGTAGCACGCGCGATAACATGGGCCCGTGAGCGAGATCATAGTCGTATCGCACTTCCAGGCCCGGCCGCTGATCGAGGCGCGCGAGCGTGGCGCGGACGTTGCTCTGACGTCCCTCGACCTCGGGCGGGAGGAGGTGCAAGTGCGTCTGGAGACGGATGGCGTGCGGATGGGCGGGGGCATCGTGCCGTGGCCAGTGATCGAGGAGATCGCAGAGAGCGATACGGCTTGCTTCGCGATCGAGGACGGCGAGGCGCGGAAGATACAGACGTTCTCGGAGGAGACAGGCCGCGTCTACACGCTCTACCCGACGGCGGGCGCGCCGACGATGCTGGTCTCGGGCGTTCCCATGCATCGCATCAAGGGGATCAACCCGCTGGAAGACACGCGGCGGAAGCTGCGCACGATCGCGCCGGTCGTGGGGCGAGTGCTGGACACGGCGACGGGTCTGGGCTACACGGCGATGGAGGCGGCGCCTACAGCATCAAGCGTCCTCACGGTGGAGCTGGACCCGGCGGCGCAGGTGATCGCGAGGGCGAACCCGTGGTCGCGAGAGCTGTTCGAGGAAGAGCGCATCGAGCGCCGGTACGGCGACAGCTTCGAGGTCGTGCGCGAACTGGCGGACGCCTCGTTCGACCGCGTCATTCATGACCCGCCGATGTTCAGCCTGGCGGGCGAGCTGTATTCGCTCGAATTCTATCGTGAGCTGCACCGGGTGACGGCGCCGGGCGGGCGCCTCTTCCATTACGTGGGTGACCCGGAGAGCCGGTCGGGTACCCGCGTGACGCGGGGCGTGCTGCGGCGGCTCGAAGAGGCCGGTTTTCGTAACCTGCGGCGCCGTCCGGAGGCGTTCGGTGTTTCGGCGAGCCGATAGAGACAAGAGACAGGGGACAAGGGACAAGGGACAAGGGACAGGTAGGGGCGCTGCTCGCCGCGCCCTTACGCGCGGTATACCAGCGATCCGGCCACCCACGTAGCGGTGACGGACAGGTCGTTGGTCAGGGCGACGAGGTCGGCGTCGTAGCCGGGCGCGATACGGCCTTTGCGCTCGCCGAGGCCGAGAGCGTGCGCGGGCGTCGCCGAGGCCATCGTCGCCGCCGCGGCCAGATCGGCGATGTCCCAGCGGACGACGTTGCGTACGACGTCGGCCATGGTGGCGACGCTGCCCGCGATCGTGCCGTCCGGCAGGCGCATCTCACCATCCTTCAGGCGCGCCTCGACGTCGCCGATGCGGAACGTGCCGTCGTCCAGGCCGGCCGGTGTCACGCCGTCCGTGATCAGCGCGATGCGTCGCGGCCCGAAGGCGCCGACGAGCGTGCGCACGGTCGCCGGGTGGAGGTGGACGCCGTCGGCGATCACTTCGACCGTGACGCCCTCCGCTTCGAGCGCCGCGCCGAGCGCCCCCGGCTCGCGGTGGTGGAACGGGCGCATGGCGTTGAAGGCGTGCGTGACGTGTGACGCGCCGGCGGCGAAGGCGTCTCGTGCAACCTCGTACGTGGCGTCCGTGTGCCCGACGCTGATGCGGACGCCGGCCGAGAGCGCCTCGCTGATGACTTCGGCCGAGCCCGGGAGTTCGGGCGCGACCGTCATCAGCCGCAGCTTGCCGCCGCTGGCGTCGAGGAGCCGCCGGAACGTATCGATGTCAGGCGTTGCGGGCCACGACGGCGGGAGCGCGCCGCGTCGCTCCGGGCTGACGAACGGGCCCTCGAGGTTCACGCCGAGGAGCGCCGCGCCGTCTGTCGCCTCGCGGGCGTTGGCGCAGGCCGCGAGGCAGTCGAGCGCGGCTTCAGGCGTCGGCGCGCAGACGGTGGCGAGGAACGACGTGACGCCCTGCGAGACGGCCCAACGAGCGTAGGCTTCGATCTCGCCGGGGTCGGTCGTGATGAGCGGGTGGCCGCCGCCGCCGTGGACATGAACGTCGATGAAGCCGGGCGCGATGACGTGGCCGCTCAGGTCGACCGTCTCCGCACCGTCCGCTGCGAGGTCCGGACCGACGGCGGCGATTCGTCCGTCCTCGATCAAGACGTCGGCGGGCTCGGTCCGTGAGTCAGGAGTGATGACGCGCGCGCCCGTGAGCAGGGTTCGGTCGCTCATACGAAGCATCATACGTCGCCGTGCGTTGCCGACTCCCGTAAGCGCGGCTAAGGTAGGGGGCGATGGAGAAGCACGTACGGCTCGAAGGTCACATCCCGGCCGAGCGGGCGCGGCAGGACCCCTACGTCTACTTGCCGTTCAGCGTTCCTCCACGCACGCGCCGGATCGACGTGGCGTACGAGTATGTCGAACCGGTCACGGCGCCGTTCGGAATGGGGCCAGGCAGCACGCTCGACATCGGCGTGTTCGACTCGCGCGGGCGAGAGTTCCTTGACGGCACCGGCTTTCGCGGCTGGAGCGGCGCTGCCCGGAGCGAGTTCTTCCTGGCACCGCGGGAATCGACGCCCGGGTATATCCGCGGGCCGCTTTTTCCCGGAGAGTGGAACATCGTGCTGGGAGTGGCGCGCGCCGAGCCGGTCGGCGTTCGCTACGTCGTTGACGTTCGTCTGGACGTTGCCGAAGACGGCGAGGAGGTACCGGACGACCTGCCAGTGCTCGCCGGTGGCGCAGTCTCGACGGTCGTGAAGCCGGTCGGGCAAGCGGATGAGCGTGGTTCAGACGGGCGCAGCGGGCGCTGGCTGAAGGGTGACCTGCACTGCCACACGGTGCACTCCGACGGGCTGAACACGGTGCGCGAGCTCGTCGACCGGGCGATCGAGTTGGGGCTCGACTTCCTGGCGGTAACGGACCACAACACGAACACGCACCACGAAGACATCGAGGCTCTTTCCGACCGCCCGATCATCCTGATCCCCGGCGAAGAGGTGACGACGTACTGGGGCCACGCCAACACCTGGGGGCTGCGCGAGTGGGTCGAGTACCGTTGCGCGGACCAGGGCTCGATGGCGGCGGTGCAGCGCTTCATCGCCGAGAAGGGCGGACTGTTCTCGATCAACCACCCGAAGTGCGTCGGGCCGCCGTGGCTGTTCACCGGCTGGGAGGGCTTCCAGTCGATGGAGGTCTGGCAGGCGATGTGGCGGTTCTACAACTGGGAGTCGCTCGAGCGCTGGGACAACCTGCTGCAGCGCGGCGAGCGCGTCGTCGCCGTCGGTGGCTCCGATACTCACTCGGTTCCGCCGGCGAAACCGCGGCACCCGCACGGACTGGCCGAGCCGACGACGTGGGTCTACGCGGACGAGGCGTCGGAGGCCGGCGTGCTGGCCGCGATCCGCGCCGGGCGCGTGTTCGTCACCGACTCGCCGGAGCGGGGCTCGCGGCTGGTGCTGTCGGCAGACGAGGACGGCGGTCCGCCTGCGGCGGACTACGGGAAGATGATGGGCGACGAGGTGAGTGGCGGCGTCGTGCGTTTCCGCGTGCGGGTGACCGGCGGCTTCGAGCGCCGCCTTTGGCTGATCGCCGACGGTGAGCCGTTCGACATCATCCCGATCGAGACGGACGACGCGACCCTGGACTTCTCGCTCGACGTGAGCGGCCGGCGCTACGTCCGTGCGGAGCTGCGCGGACGCCGCGGCCGCCCGGAGCGCGGCGAGGTGGTCTGGGCGATGACGAACCCGATCTGGGTGGCGCAGGGGTGACCCGGCGCTTCATCGTCGTCTCGCACACGCACTGGGACCGCGAGTGGTACCTGCCGTTCGAGGCGTTCCGGGCGCGGTTGGTGCGGATGATGGATGCGCTGATCGAGCTGTTCGAGCGCGATCCCGGCTTCAAGCACTTCGTCCTCGACGGCCAGATGGTTCCCCTCGACGACTACCTCGAGATCAGGCCGGAACGCCGGGAGACGATCGAGCGCCTGGTGCGCGACGGCCGCCTGCTCATCGGCCCGAACTACATGCTGCCGGACGAGTTCCTGATCGGCGGCGAGGCCTGGGTGCGGAACCTGATGGTGGGCATACGCTCGGCGCGGCAGTACGGCGGTGTGATGAACGTTGGCTACTCGCCGGACGCCTTCGGGCACATCGCGCACCTGCCGGCGATCTTGCGCGGCTTCGGCATCGATTCCGTTGCGATCTGGCGCGGCGTTGGCAACGACGTCAAGGTGTCGGAGTTCCGCTGGGCGGCGCCGGACGGCTCGGAGGTGTTGGCGGTCCACCTTCCGTACGGCTACGGCTTCATGGCGCAGGTGCCGGAAGGCCGAGAGGCGCTGGCGAGCACGCTGGGGACGCTGCGCTCGTTGCTGGAGCCGCTGGCGACCACACGTAACGTCCTCGTCCCGAACGGGACGGATCATCTGCCTGCACACAGCGGACTCTCCGGCGTGATCGCGATGGCGAATGAGATCCTCGAAGACGCGACGATGGAGCACGGGACGTATCCTCAGTTCGTAGCCGCCGTGCGCGAGGAGTTGGGCGACCGCTACGACGACCTGCCGCTGCTCGCCGGCGAGTTCCGCTCTAGCGACCGTTCGAACGTCCTGCCGGGCGTGCTGTCGGCGCGTATCTGGCTCAAGCAGCGGTACGCTCACTGCGAGGACCTGCTGGCGCGCTACGCCGAGCCGCTGGCGGCCTGGGCGCATCTGCTCCGGTCGCCGAACGGCAGCTCGCCCGAGCGCACGGCGGAAGACAGACGTCTGCTACAGCACGCCTGGAAGCTGCTGCTGCAGAACGGCCCGCACGACTCCGTGACGGGGTGCTCGGTGGACGCGGTGTACGACGACGTGGGCCTGCGCTTCCAGAAGTGCGAACAGATCGGCGAGGCGGTCTACTTCGCGGCGCTGTCGGAGATCGCCGAGGCGGCGGCGCCGTCCGGCGAGGTGTGTGCTGTCGCCTGGAACCCGCTCAACGTCTCTCGCAGCGACTTCTGCACCGTCCGCGTGCCGGTGCGCGAGGGCGAGGAGCCGACGCACGCGGTCGACGAGTCCGGCGTTGCGGCGCCGCTGCAGCCGGTCGAGCGCGGCCTGAATTCGCCCGTCGACCGGCGCGAGCGAGTCGTCTTCGGCTTCGTGGCGAACGAAGTGCCGGCTCTCGGATACAAGGTCTTCCGGCTGGAACGCCGCGAAACGGCTGCCGCGATGCCGCCTGTGGGCGCGACGGCGATCGAGAACGAGTTCTTCCGCGTGACGGGCGAGGCCGACGGCACGCTGACGGTCGAGGACAAACGCGACGGTCGCGTTCTGCGCGGTCTGAACCGCTTCCTCGACGTCGGCGACCGCGGCGACGAGTATACCTACGACCCGCCGCCTGACGATCGCGCGGTTGATCGCCCGAGCGGCCCGGTGGACGTCGCCGTGACGGAGGCGGGGCCAGCGCGCTGGACGCTCGAAGGGAGTCAGGGGGACTGCCCGCCGGTGCGCCTGACACCCCGC
>JADFTG010000275.1 GCA_022560365.1 Chloroflexota bacterium
GAGAGTGGCTCAACGAGCGGCGTGACCGAGCGGAAGATCGCCATCACCTGCTTTGACACCTCGCCGTAGCGCCCGAACCGCGGCGAGATGCGTACGGCGTCCGGGCAGAGGCGCAGCGCGCGGCTCATCGGCATCGCCGATCGCACGCCGAAGGCGCGCGACTCGTAAGAAGCCGCGGCAACTACACCGCGGCTCTCGGCCGGGCCGCCAACGACCACGGGCCTGCCGCGCAGCTCGGGATTATCCAGCTGCTCGACGGAGGCGTAGAACGCGTCGAGATCCGCGTGAACGATCGTGCGCGCCATCGCAACTATAATATGGCGTTCCGCCTCCCGGCTTACAGAAGACCTGACACACGCGAGTGCTAAGATCGATTCAGATGGTTGAACCGAAGAAGCGCCGACGACGACCTTACACCACAGGCGACGCGGCGCTCGACGAGAAGATCGCGCAACTCGTCGCCGAGTCCGGCGCCACCACCAACGCCGACCTCGTCCAGGAGATGATCACGACGGCGCTGCGGCTCGTCCGCGACAAGGCCGCGCGTGGCGAGCAGAAGCTGGTGAACGCGGCGCTCAAGGAGTTCGCCTACTCGTTCCGCGTGTTCAAGAAGTGGCAGAACCAGCTCAAAGTCTCCATCTTCGGCTCCGCACGAACAACACCGGACGAGCCGGCGTACGAGTACACGCGCCGCTTCGCGGAGGCGATGGTCCAGCAGAACTGGATGGTGATCACCGGCGCTGGGCCCGGCATCATGGCCGCGGGACACGAAGGCGCGGGCGCGGAGAAGAGCTTCGGCGCCTCGATCCGGCTGCCGCTGGAGACAGAGCCGAACATCTTTATCCAGGGCAACGCAAAGCTCATCAACTACAAGTACTTCTTCACGCGCAAGGTGACGTTCATCAAGGAGTCGGACGCCTTCGCCCTTCTGCCCGGCGGCTTCGGGACGATGGACGAGACCTACGAACTGCTGACGCTAATGCAGACCGGCAAGAGCGACCTTCACCCGGTCGTCCTGCTGGAAGAAGAGGGCAGCACGTTCTGGAGTGAGTGGCTGCGCTTCACGGAAGAGCAGCTGCTGGGCCGCGGCTTGATCTCGCAGGACGACCTGCACCTGCTCTACCACGCGACGAGCATCGAGTCGGCGGTGACGGAGATCACCCGGTTCTACGCCAACTACCAGTCGCAGCGCTACGTCGGCGGCATGCTCATGTTGCGCATCAAGCGCCTGCCTCCGGAGGGCAAGATCGCCGAGCTGGGACACACTTTCAAGGACATCCTGGGGCGTCGCGGCATCCGCGCGTCGGAGCCTTCGAAGGTCGAGATCGATGACGATGATAAGCTGGATTGCGAGCGCCTAGCGGTCCACTTCAACCAGTCCAGCTTCGGCCGACTGCGCAGGCTGATTGACGAGCTAAACCGCTACTAAGCAGGCGCCCTCGCCCCGTCTGGCGGCCCTCCATACGCACTCTTGGTGGCGAAAAGCGCGCAAAACCTGCGCAAAGCTACGTCACTCATGCGAAAAGGCCATCCGTCACGTGTTGACTTACGTTATGGGCACGCTATAGTTGTGCGCATCGGACAGGCCCACACGCACCCCGCCGGGGGCAAGGAGGAGCAATGGAAGGCTATTGTCTCAAGTGCCGAACCAAGCGAGAGATCAAGGATCAGGTTTCGGTCACGCTGAAGAACGGTCGCCCTGCGGTACAGGGCACGTGCCCTGTCTGCGGCACCAAGATCACCCGCATCGGTAAGGCGACCTAACCAACCAGGCGATTGAGAGCCCCGCCACCCGGCGGGGCTCATTCTTTTCTTCGGATGCTTGATCGCATCGATCGTATGCTGGTCGCGGTGCGTGACCGCGCCGCCGCCGCCGATACCTTCAGCGCCGTCCTCGGCGCCGAGAAGGTCGGTGACGACTCCATCGCGCTCTACGCAGCGAGCCGTACGACCATGCGCGCCGGCGACAGCGAGTTCGACTTGCTCGAGCCGTCGGGCGGTGGGCCGGTCGCCGAGTTGCTGGAGTCCCGCGGTGAGGGCATCTTCGGCGGCGGCTTCTCGACGCCGGACCTTGATGACCTGACACGCAGCCTCGAGGACAATGGCGTCAGGTTCGGCCGTGAAGGCGACTCGCTGTACATTGAGCCGGACCAGACGCACGGCATGCGCACTGCTATCCGCCAGAGCGAGCCACGTGATCCGGCCGGCCTCATCTCCTATGTCTACGAAGTGACGAACGTCGTCGACGATCACAAGGCGACCGCCGACTTCTACACCCGGATTTTCGGGCTGGACCAGTCCCGCTTCTCGCCGATCGACAGCGACATGTGGGGCTACGTCGGCACGCTCACGTTGTTCAACCCGCCCGAACGCCTCGACCGCATCGAGATCACGCAGACGACCGACTCGACGCGCTCCATGGGGCGCTTCTACGAGCGTCGCGGCCAGTCGATCTACATGTGCTTCGTCGAAACCGCGAACGCCGCCGCAATCAAGGATCGGCTGGACGCCCGCGACAGCCGTTACCAGCAACTGGCGAACGATCCGGCGGCCGGCCTCTACATCCACCCGTCGGCGCTGCACGGAATCCTGATGGGCGTCAGCGGGACGAACGTGGCGTGGCGCTGGTCC
>JADFTG010000276.1 GCA_022560365.1 Chloroflexota bacterium
ATTCTTCGGCTTTTTGCGCCATCAAACCGACGTTGGGTACTGAGCCCATGGTGCGTGGGTCGAATGCGCCATGTTCTTTACAGAAACTGATAGTTTCCTGGTAGACACCAGCGTAGCAGCGGTCTGGGATCACAAACTTGGTGTCCTGCAGTTTACCTGCAGTATTCCACATCTGACCTGAAGTACGGATAGCCGCTGGCATCGAAGCGTCGATGATCACGTCGCTCGGGACGTGGAGGTTGGTGATGCCGTTGTCCGAGTCGACCATCGCGAGCTCGGGTCGCTGGTCGGAGAGGGCGTCGATGTCGGCCCGGATGGCGTCCCGCTTCTCCGTCGTTGGCCCTTCACCGTCGACGCCCGGAATCCTGTGAGTCTCGAAGCGAAAGGCGACGCCGCCGGTGGGAAAGTCCGGGCCGGTGACTATGTCCGCCAGGTCGGCGCCGGTCGTCTCCGGATCGTCGATGAGGCGGATGATGGCGTCACACAGTTCGGTCAGGTTGTGGGGCGGGATGTTCGTTGCCATGCCGACGGCGATGCCGGAGGCGCCGTTGGCGAGCAGGTTGGGCAGACGCGCCGGCAGCGGCATGGGCTCCTTGAGCGAGCCGTCGAAGTTTTCGAAGAAGTCGACTGTTTCCTTGTCCAGGTCGACGAGGAGCTCCATCGCGACCGCACTCAGCCGCGCCTCCGTGTAGCGCATGGCGGCCGGCGGATCGTTGTCCATGGAACCGAAGTTGCCCTGGCCGTCGACGAGCGGATAGCGCAGCGAGAACGGTTGGGCGAGGCGGACCATCGCCTCATACACCGGGCTGTCGCCGTGCGGATGGTACTTGCCGAGCACCTCACCGACGATACGAGCGCTCTTCTTGTAGGCCGAACTCGATGTAAGGCTCATGTCTGACATGGCGTAGAGGATTCGCCGCTGCACGGGCTTGAGGCCGTCCCGGATGTCCGGGAGCGCACGGGAAACGATGACGGACATCGCGTAGTCGAGATAGGAGGTGCGCATCTCCTCCTCGATCTTGATCGGGCGGCTGTTGCCGAGGGGGAATACGGGCGGTTCGATAGTCATGAGGGCTCCTGGTGAAGGGCGATTGTGAGGGGCGCAGGCCAGAGTGGCGCAGAGTGACAAAGAGGCGGCTGTTCCGGCACATATCTATTTTACAGTATTCAGGTACCAATTACACGCAAATCGATACGCCAAGTTAGCAGATTTCGTTGGCGAAAATGAACTTGAATCCTGTGTAAATCCATGTTGACGTTAGCCGCGGATGTCTTTCATTATTAGTACACACTAACTTTTATACCTAGAGAAGGAGCCCCGTCCCAGTGATCCGATTCATCCTTCCCTTCCTCGCCCTCCTCTCGCTGTTAGCGGTCGCAGCCTGCGGTGGAGACGACGAAGAGACGCTCACCATCTACTCCGGCCGCTCAGAGAGCCTCGTACAGCCGATTCTGGACCAGTTCGGGGAGGAAAGCGGCATCAAGGTCAGAGTGCGCTATGGCGACACGGCGGAGCTGGCCGCGACGATCCTCGAAGAGGGTAGCAACAGCCCCGCTGACGTCTTCTTCGCGCAGGACGCCGGCGCGCTCGGCGCCCTGGCAGAAGCCGGCCTGCTCAAGACGCTGCCGGGCACGATCCTCGATCTCGTGCCGTCCGAATACCGCTCGCGGGCCGACGTCTGGGTCGGCATTTCGGGCCGGGCGCGAGTGATCGCCTACAACACCGACGTGCTTTCGCCCGATGATCTTCCGGACTCGATCTTCGGCTTCACGGACCCCGAATGGGACGGACGCATCGGCTGGGCGCCGCAGAACGGCTCGTTCCAGGCGTTCGTCACCGGCCTGCGCGTGCTGGAAGGCGACGATGCCGCACGTGACTGGCTGGAAGGCATCCAGGCGAACAACCCCACCGAGTACCCGAACAACACCACCTCGGTTGAAGGCGTGGCGAACGGTGAAGTCGACGTGGCGTTCGTCAACCACTACTACCTCTACCGCTTCCTCGATGAGGAGGGAGAAGGCTTCAAGGCCCGCAACTACTACACAACGCCCGGAGACGCCGGATCCCTCGTCAACATCGCCGGCGCGGGCATCCTCAAGACGACGAACAGCAACGACCTTGCCGAGCAGTTCCTCGAGTACATGCTCGACACGGGCGCACAGCAGTACTTCGCGGACGAGACCTACGAGTATCCGGTTATCGACGGCATCGCGATTCACGAGGACCTGGTGCCGCTGGCCGAGGTTCAGCCGCCCGACATCGACCTGAGCGACCTGTCGGACCTTAACGGCACGCTGGACCTGCTGAGAGAAACGGGCGCGCTGCCATAGCGGGACAGCGATGGCGCTAACGTTCAGCGCCTTTCGACGGCCGCGCACGCTGCGGGCGCCGCCCCTTGTGGCAGTGCTGGCAGCCGGCGTTGGCGCGGCGATGCTGCTGCCGCTCGTGTACCTGGTGATACGCGCCAGTGAGAACGGCGCCATCGTCGATACGCTGACGCGAGACAGCACGATCGACACGCTGGTCCGCACGTGCCTGCTGGCGGCCGCGGTGACGGCGGCCGCGATCTTGATTTCGCTACCCGCAGCGTGGCTGACCGCAAGAACCGACCTGCC
>JADFTG010000277.1 GCA_022560365.1 Chloroflexota bacterium
ACGAGGATTCGGGTGACGAGCCGAAGGGAAAGTTAGACTTCGACCAGCGCTGGGTGAAGGTGCGCCGGCCGGCGATCATCCTCGGCGCGGAGATGGACCGCGGCGCGCTGGACCTGGCATACGACCCGCAGGCGCGCTTCTACCAGGCGCCGGCGCACATCAAGGCGCAGAACGGCGTGCTGGTGGTGGACGACTTCGGCCGCCAGCGCGTGACGACGACCGACCTGCTGACGCGCTGGCTGATCCCGCTGGAGCGCGGCTGGGACTCGCTCAGCCTGGTGACCGGTGAGAAGCTGACTGTTCCCTTCAAGCTGCAGCTCCTGTTTGCCACGAACGCGCGCGTGCGCGAAGTGGCGGACGACGCGCTGCTGCGCCGCATTCTGTACAAGGTGCGTATCCCCAGTCCCGACCAGTCGAGCTTCGGCGAGATCCTGCGCCGCGAGTGCCGCGCGAAAGCGGTCCCCGTGGAGGACGACGCGATTGAGTACGCCGTCGAGAAGTTGTTCAGCGAAGACGCTGTGAAGCCGCGGGCGAGCCATGCACGCGACCTCGTCGACATCTTGATGGAGAGCGCCGCCTTCGACGGGACGAATCCGGTGCTGAGCCGTGAGTCGATCGACAAGGCGATCTCGCTTTTCATCACGAATGGGGCGGAGACAGAGGACTTGGACGACTGAGCGCTACCAGCGCGACGTAGGTGAGTGTCAGGGGCGGGCCGGGAACGGTCCGCCCCTGGCTTATCCGGCGAAGTCAGAAATCTGCTGCGCCAGCTCCTCAGGCCGCTGGATCGGCACGTCGTGGATCGTGTCCTTCATGACGACGACGCGGGCGTCTGGCGCGACGCGGCCGAGGGTCTTGAGGCCGTCTTCGCGGAGCTTCTGCCACCGCCTCGCCTCGTCATTCGTGGGTTCCTGCTGACAGGAGATCACCATGAGCGGGCAGGCCAGGTTCTCAAGGAGGTCTGCCGGCCGCAGTTCAAAGATGGCGCGGGCGATCTTCATGTGGTTCTCGATCGTCAGGCGGCGGGCGATCGTGCCGTCCTCGAGGATGTCGAAGTTGGCCAGCACAATGTCGCGCAGCTGGTCGCTCCAGATGTCCTTTAGCTGGGGCCAGCGGCGCATGAAGCCGACGAACGTCTCGACTGGCGTGCCGTCGATCTCGGGCGGTCTCATACGCGGCTCAGCCTCATCCCACGTACTGTGCTGAGAGAGGTCGAAGACGGCGCCGTCGACAAGGACGATCGAACGGACGGCGTCGGGGTTGGCGACGGCGTATGTGAGCGCGACGCTGGCGCCCCAGGAATGGCCGACGATAGTCGGCGACTCGATGGCGAGCGTTTCGATGAACGCTGCGAGGTCGGCCGTGACGTCGTCGAAGCCGTAGCCGTCGTCTGGCTGGTCGCTGCGGCCGTGGCTGCGCTGGTCGAGCGCGACGACGCGAAAGCGCTCGACCAGGTGTGGCGCAGTCAGATCCCAGATGCGGCTGCTGGACGAAAGACCGTGCAGGAGTAGCAAGGGCGGGCCGTCGCCGCCCCAGTCCCGGTAGTGCAGGCGGATGCCGCGCCCGGGCAGGGCAGCGTAGTCGTCGCGGGGATATGCTCCGGCCATCAGACCTGCTTCAGTTCTTCGATGATCGCGGTCAGGCGCTCGTCGTCCTCTGCGGTGCGCGCGCCGAAGCCGAGGCCGAAGCCAAGCGTGCTGACGACGCCGCCGAAGCGCGCCTTGATCTTCGGGACCAGCTCGTCGTATGTGCCGATGATCGCGAACTCTTCCAGCATCTCGTCCGTGATCGCGGCTGCCATCTCCGGCCACTTTCCCTCCATCGAGAGGCGGAAGAGCTGTTGGCCGGTGTCCTCCCAGCCGTGGATCGCGAGCACGGGGTGGTAGACGCGCGTCGAAGCGTAGAACGAGAGCTGCTGGCGGATCGGCGCCTTGGCTCGCTCGACCTCTTCCTCGTTGGCGCCGGTGATGATGAAGTTACCACCGACGAGGTCGATCTCAGAGATATCGCGGCCGGCTTTCTTCGCTCCCTCTTCGATCGCCGGGACGATCACTTCCTTCGTGTACTTCGCGGTGTTGAAGGGGTGCATGCGGATGCCGTCGCAGAGCTCGCCGACGAGCCGGCAGTTGTAGCGGTTGACGGCGGAGATGTAGATCGGGAGGTGCTCGTTCTGGTTCGGTCCGGGGTTGAAGAACGGCGAGATGAGCGTGAAGCGGTAGTGCGGCCCCTCGTGGGACGGGCGCTCGTTTGTCTGGAACGTCTTGAAGATCGCCTTCAGCGTGAGGAGGTAGTCGCGCAGGCGGGGGCCGGGCGGGGAGGGCCAGGGTGTCGAGTAGCGGCGCTCGTTGTGGCCTTTTACCTGCGTGCCCAGTCCCAGCATGAAGCGCCCGCCGGAGAAGCGCTGGAGGTCCCAGGCGAGTTGGGCGGTGACCATCGGGCTGCGGGGGAAGGCGATGGCCACGGCCGTGCCGAACTTCAGCGTCTGCGTGTGCTCGGCGACCGTCATCAGCGGCAGGAAGGGGTCGTGGCCGGCCTCCGGGGCGACGACCGCGTCGTAGCCGATCGCTTCGAGGCTGCGGGCCTGCTCGGCGTAGGCCGCGATGTTCGGGG
>JADFTG010000278.1 GCA_022560365.1 Chloroflexota bacterium
GCGACGGCAAGTGCACCATCGAGGAGGGGGAGACGGACGACGCCACCGTCACCATCAACTCCCCCTCAGACGTGTGGCTGAAGATCACCCGCCGCGAGCTCGACGGCGCAACCGCATTCATGAGCGGCCAGTTCACCTTCACCGGTGACATGGGCGTGCTCATGCAGATGCAGAACTGGTTCGCGCAGGGCTAAGCACCGAATAATCGCGAATTCAAACTGGCGGCTGGCGAAAGTCAGCCGCCAGTTTGCGTTCCCGCGAAGCTGCCCAGCGGCAGCTGAACGTCCGCACCCAGCACGACGACGACCTCCGCGCTGGTGTCCAGGAAGTTCGCGGCCCTCGCGTCTGTTCCACTGATCACACTGCCGTCCGTCAGCCCCAGCCACTCCGCCACCTTGCCCGCCGTGTGGTCCGCGTTGTCGTTGACGTCGATCACGATCGTCGTGTCATAGAGAAGGCCGTCGGCGTACTCATCGATGATGATCTGCTCGGAACTTACGCCCTTGCCGCGCAGAATGCCCGCGAAGTCGCCGGCCAGCTCCGGCACGACCGTGCCGTTGAGCACCTCGACGCGCGCGTACTCCTGGGTCAGAATGCTGTCGCTGAACACCTGAGCCTTCAGCTCCTCAAACTTCACCGGGTCCCAGGAGAGGACGGCCGCTGGCCCACAGTTGCAGGGGTAGGTGGCGCCGGCCGCCGAGACGGTACGCAGGTTGTCGAGGCCGACCTGCGTAGCCAGGAGCGCCAGGCCCGGTACCTTGATCGCCGGTATGTTGGTGCGAACCGATTGCGTGTACTGGTCGTAGAGGCTCTTGGCCTTACCGATGTCGAACAGGTTGAGGGTCAGCGCCTTGCGCGCTACTGCCTGCATCACGTCCTGCTGCCGCTCGATACGCTTGAAGTCGTCGTCGCTCTTGCGGATTCGCGCGTAGGCGAGCGCGCGAAGGCCGTCCATGTGCTCGGTGCCTGGCACGAACTCGACCGGGTAGATGTCGTTGCAGAACGAGCAGTCGGCGTAGGCGGGATCGTAGGCGTACCGCTCGATCGTCACATCGATGCCGCCGAGCTCGTCGATGATGTCGATGAAGCTCGCCCAGTTCATGACGACGTAGTAGTCGATCGGAATTCCGAAGTTGTGATCGATCGTGTCCATCACTAGCTGTGCGCCGCCGCCGGGATAGCCACGGAGCGTCGTGTATTCACCCATCTCGTACGCCACGTTGATGCGATTCTGCGTGAAAATGCCGCCGTTGCCGTCCGGTATCTCGACGAGCATGTCGCGCGGAATCGAGAAGGCGCCGGCCGTCTTAGCGAAGGGGTCGATCGTGAATATCACGACGCTGTCGGTGCGGTAGGGCTCGTCCGAAGCATCGTCAAGGCGCTGGTCGAGGCCAAGCAGCAGGATGTTGATGCGCTCGTCGATCGTCTCCGCGCGATCCTTATCGCTGCCACCGTCGATGCCAGGAAGAGCCCGGACGATGGGAATGCGCAGCTCGTTGCCGGGCAAGAGGTCGTCGTCGATCTGCGTCGCCATCGCTGCGAAAGCGTAAAGCGAGAGCATCGCAAAGGCGAAGATTCCGGCGATCAGCGGGACGTTGAAGTGGCCTCGGTGCCGGTGGGCTCCGGTGTGTTGTGTGTCTTCCGGGGGTGGGTCCTTGGTCAAGCGGTTCTCCCGGGCCTCAGGCCTCGTGAATGGGGCGGACGCTCGCGTGAGCACCCACGGTCGTATGCGGCGACCCGCGGCGCAGGCCAGCCATCGGTTCATCTACGCCTAACAACGCGCTCGTTCGGCCAAAGGTTCCCGCCTCAGAATGCCAGCGCCGATTCTTCCGCAAGCTCGTAGCCGATTTGACCTGCCACTTTTCGCTAGCGTAGCATCGGGCTGAAAAGTTAGTCAACGAGCGCATCCGCGCGCTTTCGAACCCGCCTGACCGCCATCCACAGCGCTCTTTAGAACCGTATCTCTGCCCGATGACCTTCGTCCCGCACGCCTTCCGGCGCCTCCTTCGCGGCGGCGTCCTGTTCGTCGCCCTCGCTGCGGTCTGGGCGTGCGGCAGCGCGGCGCCGACCGCGACGCCCACTCCCACGGACTCCGGGCCGGCGATCTCCCCCGTACCGTCCGGGACGGTGATCGACTTCGCCAGGGCGGAACTTCTGTATTACGAGGGCGACTTCGAGGGGGCGCTAGCCATCTACTCGGCGGCGGTCGAGAACGGGAACGAGGCCGAACGGCAGGCCGGCCTCTGGGAGATCGCTCGCATACAGGCCGGCCGCGGCGAAAACGACGACGCCGAACGCAACCTGGAGCTCCTCCGCGAAATGTCACCGGACGCCGAGACCGACCGGCGCGCCCTGCTGCTGCTCGGCAGCGTTGAGTTCGGGCAGGGCGACCTTGACGAAGCGCGCGAGGCGTTCGAAGCCTACCTGAAGACGGACGGGCGGGCCACGCCATACGCGCTCCTCGGCCTGGCGGACATCGAATCCGCGGACGGCGACGCCGAGGCAGCACTGGAGCGCATCATCCAGGCGCTCGCGGGCGGACTGCCGGCCAGCGCCGAGGCCGACGCCTACTTCACGCTGGCGGCCCTGTACGAGGCCGA
>JADFTG010000279.1 GCA_022560365.1 Chloroflexota bacterium
CCTTCACGCCACCTCAACCACACGTTGGCGCCAGGCGTAACGACCGTGCGAGGATACCTGTTGCACATGATGAGGGTTGGGATAGTGGACGAGCGCAGGCCCCTTCTGCGGGGCTACTTTCATCTCGCCGCCGCGCTGGCGGCCGTGGCTGGCTTTGTCGGCCTCGTCTTGCTCGCCGACACGCCGCGGGCCTACGTCGGCGGCGCCACCTTTGCCGCCAGCCTGATCGCTCTCTACACGATCAGCGGCACCTATCACACGATCACCTGGGGGCGACGCGCGCACGCCGTCCTCAAGCGCCTGGACCACGCGATGATCTTCGTGTTCATCGCCGGCACCTACACACCGTTCTGTCTGCTGGCCGCCAGCGACGCCTGGGGCCTCAGCCTGCTCGTCATCGTCTGGTCGATCGCCGGTATGGGCGTTGTGCTCAAGCTCGGGTGGCCGAGCGCGCCGCGCTGGCTCAGTCTCGGGCTCTACATGGCAACCGGCTGGATCGCGCTCGTCGCGGCGACTGAGCTGGCGGACTGGTTCGCGTTCGTGCCGCTCCTCTTGCTCGGCGGCGGCGGCCTGCTCTACTCGGTCGGCGGCGTGATCTACGCCCTACGCCGGCCGGACCCGTTCCCCAGCGTCTTCGGCTACCACGAGGTCTTCCACCTGCTCGTCATCGCCGGCAGCGTCCTGCACTACTCGCTCGTCGCCGGCTACCTGATGACGGCCTAACCCCGTCGCACAGACCTCGGCCAGCGCGCACCGATCACACAGCGGCTCGGCCCGGCAGACGTCCTTCGCGTGCTCCACGATCAGCGCGTGGTACTCGCCGTAGAGCGCAGCATCCCGCGGCAGTGACTCCTCGAACAGTCGCTGCCAGGCGTTGTATGTGTCTCCACCGGGCCGGACGCCGAGGCGCGAGAACGTCCGCCTCGTGTAAGCGTCGATCACGAAGAACGGCTGCCGCGCGGCGTAGAGGAGGATCGCGTCCGCCGTCTCCTCGCCGATTCCGTGCGTGGCGAGCAGGGACGACCGCAGCTCGTCACCCGGCGCCGCCAGCAGGCGTCCGAGGTCGCCTTCGAAGCTTTCGTCCAGCAGATCCAGGAACGCCAGCAGCTTGCGTGCCTTGCTCCGGTAGAAGCCGCTGGGACGGATCAGCTCCGCCAGCTCGTCGACCGCGAGCGCCCGCATCGCGGCCGGTGAGAGCGCGCCCGCCCGCTTCAGGTTCGCGAGCGCCTTTTCCACGTTCGCCCAGGCCGTCCGCTGGGTGAGGATCGAGCCGACGATCACCTCGAACGGACCGTCAGCGGGCCACCAGCCGCGCGGCCCGTACCGTGCGACGAGGCGGTCGTACACGTCGCGGATGCGGTGCTCCGGCCCGGTCATCGGTTGCGCCCGGCTTGCGCGTCCTCGACCCACTTCGGGACGCGAGCGGCCGGGACAGAGTCGTGATGCGGCAGGTACGGCTTGACGTCGAGGACGGGCGAGCCGTCGATGGCGTCGAGGCCGCGCACCTTGAGCACGTTGTCGCTGACGGCAAGCAGCGGCACCGGCGACAGGAGCAGCGGGTTCGGCCTGATCTGGCTGCGCGTTGCCAGCACCCCCATCAGCGGCAGCTCCTCGTCGTCGCGCGGGTGTAGCTGCGGCTTCGACCCGCGCACGTCGTCCGGGACTTTGTGCGGCCAGAAGACGATGATCACGTGCGAGTAGTCGCCGAGGTTGAGGAGCATGTCCGCCAGCTCGGGCCGGATGATGACGCGCGACTCGACGTTCGCCCAGCCGTCCGCCATCGGCTCCTTCACCCGGTTGCGCACGTAGCCGATCGGCGCCAGCTTGACGTCCGGCAGCTCCGGAAAGGCTTGGGGCTCGCGGCGGAAGACGCGGCGCAGGCGGTCGAGCATGGGACGCCATTATAGCGTCGGCGGGCGAATCGCGCCCACGTCCCAGCCGGGACGCCTGTGGTAGAATTTCGCCACGCCTAGATACGGAAATCAGCGGAGGTCACCCAATGGAACTCGGACGCGTGCTCACGGCCATGGCCACTCCCTTCGATCGCGAAGGGGAGGTGGACTATGACCAGGCCAAGCGTCTGGCGCTCGCCCTCCTCGACTCCGGTAGCGACGGTCTAGTCGTCGCCGGCACGACAGGCGAAGCACCAACGCTGTCGCACGACGAGAAGCTGCGGCTCTTCCGCGAGGTAAAGGCAGCGGTCGGCGACCGCGGCGCTGTGATCGCCGGCACGGGCACGAACGACACGGCTGTCAGCATCGCGCTATCGAAAGAGGCCGAGGCGGCCGGCGCCGACGCGCTGCTGCTGACGGCGCCGTACTACAGCAAGCCGCCGCAGGAGGGCCTCTACCGGCACTTCCAGGCGATCGCTGCCGCGACGTCGTTGCCGTGCATCCTCTACAACATCCCGGGCCGCACCGCCGTCAACGTGACGGTAGAAACACAGCTGCGCCTGGCCGAAATCCCGAACATGGCCGGCGTCAAAGAAGCTTCCGGCGACCTCGACCAGATCGCCGCGATCATCGAAGGCGCGCACGACTTTCGGGTCTGGAGCGGCGACGACCAGATGACGCTGCCGATCATCGCGATCGGCGGTTA
>JADFTG010000280.1 GCA_022560365.1 Chloroflexota bacterium
CCGTTCACGAGGTGGCTGTGCACTGTGCAGACTCCGAGACGAACTCGCACGGGCGGATCCGCTACCTGGTGGCGGAGGACGACGCCACGATTTTCGGCTACGACCAGGACGCCTGGGCGCGGAAGTTTGCGTATCACGATCACCCGCTCGATGCGGCGCTCTTGACGGTGGAGGCGGTGCGGGCGAACACGGTACCGATCCTGCGGCGGATGTCGGACGAGGACTGGGCGTCGGCGGGCACGCACACGGAGTCGGGACGATACACGGCCGATGACTGGCTGCGGACGTACGCCGCCCACCTGGAGCAGCACACGTCCCAGGTGCGGGGCGTCGTCGCCGCGTGGGAAGCGGCGGGCAGGCCGCAGGGTTAGCACCGTCGTCCTGAGCGCAACGAATCGAAGCGGGGAACCTCGCACAAGCGCCCTCACCCTTCGAGAGTCATAACTTAATTGACTCCGTAGACGGGCCAAGCGACGATGGAATCAATGCTAGGTATGTCACTCGCCTACATCGCATCGCCCATCCCCCCATCCGGGCAACGGGAGAGCCGGGGCGCGTCTTGGCGCTGACCGCGTACTTCGACGAAAGCGGCCACAGGAAAGACCCGCAGACGCATGTTGTTAGCGTCGGCGGATTCGTCACCTCAGATGAAATATGGGATTCGTTCACTGAGGAGTGGCTTGCTGCGCTGCTGGAGTTCAAGTTGCCGTATTTTCATATGGCGGACTTTGCCAATAAGGCACCTCGCTATCGGTGGCCAGAGAAGCTCCGTAGAGAGCGACTAAATCGCCTGTTGCGAATAATCGTGAAGTACCCAATAGCCAGCATAGCGGCCGCAATCCCGATAGATCTCTATGACTCAATCGTCCCAAGTGACGTAGATCGCTTGACTGGGGGACCATACGGATTAGCCGCACTTCATTGCATGCTTCAACTCGGAACGCTCGCACCGGAGAACATTGCGCTGATATTTGAGGACGGGGCTGAGGGTGCTAGTCAGGTTGCGAACACATATGAGCTATTCCAGCGCACGGAGGATCTCCGGAGCAAGGTGCGCTTGGACTCTTTCCTGTTGGCGGACAAGCGCCGATACCCACCGCTACAGGCCGCCGACATTCTGGCCTACGAGATGATGCGAAACATCCAGACGAAAATGAAGCTCGATTCTCGTGATTTCCGCCCATATCCACTGGCGGTGTTACGCACCCGCCCCAACATCTGGCATGGTTTCGAGGCGATGGCCATCAAGCAGTTTTCGGATATCGTGTCAAGCGAGGCGGGGGAACCTCGCAGCGTCTACGACTAAAGCGCCGCGTAGTCAGCAGTAGCCGCGAAGGGTCTCCGCTCCGTCCTGCGGACTCCGGTCGAGACGACAGGGACGAGCCCTAACGGACGAGCGCGCGGTTGATCTGGGCCACGGACGTCGCGCCGCTGAGCGCCATCGCCAGTTCGAACTCCGTCTGAAGCATCTCGAGCACGTGGGCAACGCCGTCTTCGCCGTCGAGGGCGAGACCCCAGATGTAGGGCCGGCCGATGAGCACGGCGCGGGCGCCGAGGGCGAGGGCCTTGAGGACGTCGGTGCCGCGACGCACTCCCCCATCGACGAGGACCTCCAGACGGTCGCCGACGGCGGCGACGACGTCCGGCAGCACCTCGACGCCAGCCGGCGTTCCATCGAGCTGGCGGCCGCCGTGGTTGGAGACGATGACGGCGGCGGCACCGTGATCGGCGGCGAGGACGGCGTCCGCGGGCGCAAGGATGCCCTTGAGGATGACAGGCATCGAAGTGAGCGAGCGCAGCCAGTCGACGTCGTCCCAGGTGAGAGAGTCGTCGAGGAGTGAGGCGGCGTAGGCGGAGAGCGCGGAGCCACGCTGGCCGAGCGGTATCTCCGTTATGTCGACTTCGCCCTCGAAGTTGACGGGGGTGATATCGTCCGGGAATCCGAGGTTGTGGACGAAGTCGCGCTCGCGGCGGCCGAGGCGCGGGACGTCGACGGTGAGACAGAGCGCGCTGTAACCGGCGGCCTCGGCGCGCTTGACGAGGCGCTCGGTGACTGCCTTATCGGTGTAGCAGTAGAGCTGGAACCACTTTGGGCCGTCAGCGGCGGCCGCCACGTCTTCGATGGTGCAGCTGGCCATCGTGCTGAGGGTCATCGTCGTGCCCTGGGCCGCGGCGGCGCGGGCCGTCGCCAGTTCGCCGTCGTCGTGGGCAAGCCGCTGGAAGGCGATGGGCGCGAGGACGACGGGCGACGGCATCGTTTGGCCGAGAACTGTGACCGAAGTGTCGATGGTGGAGACGTCGACGAGGACACGTGGCAGAATCTGGATCGCCTGCCACGCGTCGCGGTTGCGGGCGAGCGTGATCTCGTCCTCAGCAGCGCCGGCGATGAAGTCGAAGACCTGGGGCGGGAGCTTCTCGCGGGCCAGCGCTTCGAGTTGGAGGAGGTTCTGGGCGCTAGCCATGCTACTTCGGTGGGAGGCCACGGGCGAACGAGGCGCCGAGCTCGACCCAGGCGGCGAGGTCCTCGTCCGACTCGAAGCCGGGGCGGGCGACGTAGACCATGCCGCGCATG
>JADFTG010000021.1 GCA_022560365.1 Chloroflexota bacterium
TGGTCGTGGATGAGCGCGAGGTCTACAAGGACGACGACGTAGAGCTACACCTGCGCGAGGGCCAGACGATCATGCTCACGGGCCTCGTCGAGGCTATCATCGGCGCGAAGAAGGGCGAACCGCTCGAGGTCGGCCTTGAGATGCCGGAGGATAGTGGTGGCCAGTCTGCAGGCAAGACCGTGAACGTCACCGTCACCGTCAAAGAGATCAAGGACGAAAAGCTACCGGAGCTGGACGACGAGTTCGCGCAGAGCGTCGGCGAAGGCTTCGCCACGCTGCTCGAACTGCGCGACCGCCTGCGGAACGACATCAAGGAGCGCCTCGAAGCCCAGGCCGAAGAGGCCTACCGCGAGAAGGTGATCGGTACGCTGACGGACGCCGCCGGGACGATCGAGTTCCCGCCGATCATGATCGACCGCGAAGTCGAGCGTCTGATCCGCGAGCAGGCGCGCAACAGCGGTGTCGAGGTCAAGCGCTACCTGGAGCTGGTCAAGAAGACGCCGGAGCAGATACGGGAAGAGGTCGGGTCGGCGGCGTCCGAGAGGGTGCGCCGCTCCCTGGCTCTCGCCGAACTGGCCGACGCCGAGGGCATCGAAGTCGGTGAAGACGAAATCGACGCCGAGATCGGAAACATCATCCAGCAGGCCACCAGCGGGAACGAGGAGCAGGCTGAGCGCTACCGCCGCCTCTTCGACTCGCAGGAGGCGCGCGCCTCGTTGGGCAACTCCCTGCTCACGCGCCACACGCTGGACCGGCTGGTGGAGATAGCGAGCGACGGGGCCGGCCCGAAGGCTGCCAGCGCCGCGAAGCCGAAAGCGAAGGCGAACGCAAAGAAAACAACAAGGGCCAAAGCTGCGTCTACAAAGAAGAACACTGAAGCGAAGAAGGCTGAGACCGAAGAGGAGGACTCGTGAGCCGCGACATTCAGAACATCATTCCATACGTCGTCGAGCAAAGCGCGCGAGGTGAGCGTGCGTACGACATATTCTCGCTCCTCCTGAAGGAGCGCATCGTCTTTCTGGGGACTCCGATCGACGACCAGATCGCGAACCTGATCGTCGCCCAGCTCCTGTACCTCGACCGCGATGACCCGGACAAGGATGTCAGCATGTACGTCAACTCTCCCGGTGGTGTGGTCAGCGCCGGCCTGGCGATCTACGACACGATGCAGCTGATGAAGAGTGACGTGGCGACGATCTGCGTCGGGAGCTGCTCTAGCATGGGCACCGTTATCCTCTGCGCGGGAGCGAAGGGTAAACGCTACGCCCTGCCCAACAGCACGATCCACATTCACCAGGCGATCATCCACGGTCTCAGTGGCCAGGCGACGGACGTCGAGATCCACGCCAAAGAAGTGCTTCGCCAGAACCAGCTGATCCGCGACATCCTGGCCAAGCACACCGGCCAGGACATCGAGAAGATCATCCACGACACCGACCGCGACTTCTTCATGGATGCCAACTCCGCGAAGGAATACGGCCTGATCGACGAGGTGCTGCAGTCGGCCGAGCCGAAGAAGGAAAAGGCCGGGACGAGCAGCGACGGAGCGAAGGCCTAGGGCGATGCCGGCTAAGGGCAGAGGCAGCAGCAGCGGTAGCGGCAACAAAGTCAGCTACGACTGCTCCTTCTGCGGCAAGAACCAGGACCAGGTGCGGCGCTTGATCGCCGGGCCCGGCGCCGTCTACATCTGCAACGAGTGCGTCGAGCTGTGCCGCGAGATCGTCCAGGAAGACGACTCGACCGGCGCCGTCAAGGCGAAAGAGCCGCTGCAGCGCATCCCGCCGCCCAAGATGATCTACGAACAGCTGAGCGAGTACGTCATCGGCCAGGAGCAGGCGAAGAAAGTCCTCTCCGTCGCCGTCTACAACCACTACAAGCGAATCGGCTCGAAGACGGACGGTGACGTCGAGCTTGAGAAGAGCAACATCCTGCTCCTGGGGCCGACGGGCTCCGGCAAGACACTGCTCGCCCGCACGCTGGCCAGGTTGCTGGAGGTGCCATTCACGATCGCTGACGCCACGGCGCTGACCGAGGCCGGCTACGTTGGCGAGGACGTCGAAAACATTCTGCTGCGGCTGATCCAGGCAGCGGACTTCGATGTCGCCAAGGCGGAGCGCGGCATCATCTACATCGACGAGATCGACAAGATCAGCCGCAAGACTGGCGACAACCCGTCGATTACACGCGACGTCTCCGGTGAGGGAGTGCAGCAGGCGCTGCTCAAGATCATCGAGGGCTGTGTCGCCAACGTGCCGCCGCAGGGCGGACGCAAGCACCCGCACCAGGACTTCATCCAGATCAACACAGTGAACATCCTCTTCATCTGCGGCGGCGCCTTCCAGGGCCTCGACGAGTTGATAGACAAGCGCATTGGCAAGGGCCGCGTCTTCGGCTTCGCCCCGGCCGTTCCCAAAGTGGACCCCGTAAAGACGCTCGACGAGCTGATGGAGAGCGTCACCCACGACGACCTCCTGAAGTATGGCCTCATCCCCGAGTTCGTCGGCCGCATCCCGGTCGTCGTCTCGCTGCAGGCGCTGGATCAAGACGCTCTCGTTCGCATCCTCACGGAGCCGAAGAACGCGCTGGCACGGCAGTTCCAGGAGTTCTTCACGCTGGACAAGGTGGAGCTGGTGCTGACGGACGACGCGCTGGAGGCGATCGCCGAGGAGGCGCTCAAGCACAAGACCGGCGCCCGCGGCCTGCGCACTGTCCTCGAAGAGTGCCTGCTGGACGTGATGTACGAGATCCCGTCGCACAACGCGATCAAGAAGTGCGTCGTCGACGCCGACGCCATCCGTGGCCTGCGCCAGCCCCTCTTGCTCAACCGCTCGGGTCAGGCGATCGAGATCTGGGACGTGAAGAAGAAGAAGGGCCGCGAGACGGCCTAGCGCTCAGACACCGGCCCTGTCGCCTGTCCCCTGTTCCCACTCACCGCGTGCTATCCTTTTTGCACAATGGCGAAACGCAGACTGGATACGCTCCTCGTCGACCGTGGGCTCGCTGAGAGCCCTGAGAAGGCGCAGGCGCTCGTGATGGCGGGTGTTGTGCGCGTAAACGAGCGCCCGGCCCCGAAAGCGGGCGTCATGGTCCCTGACGACGTCTCAGTTGACGTCGCAAAGGGCCCGCGTTTCGTCAGTCGTGGCGGCGAGAAGCTTGACCACGCGCTCGAGACGTTCGGCGTCGACGTGAGCGGCCTGGTGGTGGCGGACGTCGGTTCGTCGACCGGCGGCTTTACGGACTGCCTTCTGGGACGCGGGGCGTCGCGCGTCTACGCGATCGACGTCGGCCGCGGTCAGCTCGACTACAAGCTACGGCAGGACCCGCGCGTCGTCGTCATGGAGGGAGTAAACGCGCGCGATCTGTCGCTGGCGGAGCGCGTCGACTTCGCTGTTGTCGACGTCGCGTTCATCTCGCTGCGGCGGGTTCTGCCCGCGGTGGCGGGTGTGCTGAGACGGGAGGCCGAGAACCGGGGATCCGGCACTATCGTTGCGCTGTTCAAGCCGCAGTTCGAGGCGGCGAAGGAAGAGGTGCCGCGCGGCGGCGTAATCAAGGCGCCGCTGATGCACGCGACGCTCATCGGCCGCTTCGTCCGCTGGTGCACCGATAACGGCTTCCGGGTGCTCTCGATGACCGCTTCGCCGATACTCGGCGCCGAAGGGAACCGCGAGTTTCTCTTCTGGCTGCGGCAGAGCGGAGGCGATGCCGAGTGAAGAAAGTCGGGATCTTCGTGCACTCGCGGCTGGAGGCGGCGGGGAAGCTTGCCGAGGACGTGAGCGCGCATCTGGCCTCGCACGGGACGGATGACGTCTGGGTGTCATCGGACTGGGAGGCGGGCGACCTGCAAGCAAAGATCCCGGGCACGGAGTTGCTGATCTGCCTGGGCGGCGACGGGACCGTCCTGCACGCGGCGCGGTCCGTGATCCCACACGAGATACCGATCCTCGGCGTGAACATGGGCCGGCTGGGCTTCCTGGCGGAGGTGCGGCCCGCTGACCTGATAGATTACCTGCCGCGCCTTCTCGGTGGCGACTACCGGGTTGAGTCGCGCACGATGCTCCAGGCCAGGGTGCCTGACTGGGGCGTGACCTACCACGCGCTCAACGACGTCGTCGTCGGCCGCAGGACGGTGAGCCGGCCGGTCTACGTGGAGGTGACAGCGAACGGCTCGCGCCTGGCGATCCACCGCTGCGACGCAGTAATCGTCTCGACGGCGACGGGCAGCACGGCCTACTCGCTATCCGCCGGTGGGCCGATACTGCACCCGGAGTCGGCCGACCTGATCATCACGCCGGTCTCGACGCACATGGCGGTCGCGCGGCCGATTGTGATGCCGCCGGACACGACGATTGACCTCACGGTGAGCGCCGACAAGGACGCGATCGTCAGCGTCGACGGCCAGATCGATCACGACCTCGACTCCGGGCAGACCGTGACGATCTGCCGGAGCGCCCACTACGCGCGCTTCATCCGCTTCTCCGAGCCGAAGGATTACTACGCGCTCCTGTCCGAACGGCTCGATTGGCTGCGCGTCCTGCGGACGACGGACAACCTCGCCCTTTTTGACCTCGACGTTGCGGCGATGCCGCGGTGAGCGAAGACCGCGAACCGGCCGCCGAGCGCGTAATCGAGAGCAACCGCATCTTCGAGGGGCGCATCTGCTCTCTGCGGGTCGACACTGTGGAGCTGGACGGCGGCCGCACGGCGATCCGCGAGATCGTTGAGCACGACCCGGTGGTGGCGATAGTGCCGGTGGAAGCGGACGGCACGGTCGTGCTCATCCGGCAGTTCCGGCTGGCCACCGGCGAGGTGATGCTGGAGATACCGGCCGGAATCGTCGATACCGGCGAAGACACCGCCGCCGCGGCGCAACGCGAGCTGCGCGAGGAGACCGGGCTGCGGGCCGAGAAGCTGACGCTGCTGGGCGAGTTCTTCGCTTCGCCGGGGTTCCTCACCGAGCTGATGACGGTCTTCCTGGCGGAGGGGCTCCAACCGGCGCCACTGGACGCTGACGAGGATGAAGATATCGTGGTCCGTCGGGTGACGCTGGAGGAGGCTGTGCGGCTGGTGGAGGGCGGCGAGATCAAGGACGCGAAGAGCGTGGCCGGCATACTGCTCGCGGCAAGACGGCTGCTCGTTTGACCGAGCACACACCGGTTTGAAGCTCATAGGGGGCGTTGATAGAATGGCGTCGTAATCGCGAGAGTAATCAATAGCTCGGAGCGTAACTAGATGGCGCAACTGGACAGGACGGTCAGCCCCCCTCATAAGCTTGGATTCCTGCGCACTCTGCGTACCGACGCCTGGTGGTTCGAGCCGGTGCTCATCGCCGTTGGTCTCTCGGTCTTCCTCGGCTATCTGACTGTCAGCGCCTTTCTCGATGGTTGGGCCTACGAGATCGGGCCCTACCTGACGCCCGTGTTCGAGCCAAAGCTGGCCGGCTCGTATGATGCCTGGTACTTCTCTCCGGCGCTGCTCATCCTCTGGGTACCCGTAGGCTTCCGCGCGACGTGCTACTACTATCGCCGGGCATACTACCGTTCTTTCCTGCTGAGCCCGCCGGCCTGCTCCGTCGGCGACGCCGCGCCGAAATACGGCGGCGAGTCCGGCTTCCCGCTCGTGATGCAGAACCTGCACCGCTTCTTCATGTACGCCGCGCTCGTCTTCGTGGTGCTGCTCTGGATCGGGGCGATCCGCGCCTTCTACAACACGGAAGGCATCATCGACGGCGAGGTTGCGGAGACCGGCTGGGGCATCGGTCTCGGCTCGATCGTGCTGGTAATCAATGCGACGCTGCTGATGATGTACTCGTTCAGCTGCCACTCCTTCCGTCACCTGGTCGGCGGCGGTCTCGACTGTTTCAGCTGCAGTCTGGTCAACCGGACGCGCAAGCGCATCTGGGACCGCGTGTCGGCCTGGAACGAGTCCCACCGCACCTGGGCCTGGGCAAGCCTGATCTGGATCGTCTTCACTGACCTCTACATTCGCCTGGTCGCCAACGGTCACATCACGGATCCGAACACCTGGAGCGGGTTCTGAGCAGTGGCTGATATCGAAACGCACGAATACGACGTAGTCGTCATCGGCGCCGGCGGCGCTGGATTGCGGGCCGCTATCGAAGCCTCGGCCATGGGCGCGCGCACCGCGCTTGTCTGCAAGTCGTTGCTGGGCAAGGCGCACACCGTGATGGCCGAGGGCGGCATCGCAGCGGCGCTGGGCAACGTCTACAGCGAGGACAACTGGCAGGTTCACTTCCGCGACACGATGCGAGGCGGCAAGATGCTCGGCAACTGCCGCATGGCGCAGATCCACGCACAGGAGGCGCCGGCTCGCGTTCACGAGCTTGAATCGTGGGGAGCGCTGTTCGACCGCACGGACGACGGGCGCATCCTGCAGCGCGCGTTCGGCGGCCACCGCTACGACCGCCTGGCGCACGTCGGTGACCGCACCGGCCTGGAGATGATCCGCACGTTGCAGCAGCACGCCGTGCACAAGGGCATCGACGTCCACATGGAGTGCACGATATCGCGACTGCTCAAGGACGGCGACCGCATCTCCGGCGCCGTCGGCTACTGGCGCGAGAGCGGCGACTACGTCGCCTTCAAGGCGAAGGCCGTCGTCCTGGCGACGGGCGGCACGGGTAAGGCGTTCCGGATCAACTCCAACTCGTGGGAGTACACCGGTGATGGGCACTCGCTCGCCTACTGGGCAGGCGCTGAACTGATCGACATGGAGTTCATCCAGTTCCACCCGACGGGCATGGTCTGGCCGCCCAGCGTGCGTGGCATCCTGGTCACAGAGGGTGTGCGCGGCGACGGCGGGACGCTCACGAACTCCGAAGGTAAGCGCTTCATGTTCGAGTACATCAGCGACTACTTCCGCGCGGAGACGGCCGAGACCGAAGAAGAGGCCGATCGCTGGTACGACGACAAGCTCAACAACCGTCGCACGCCGGACCTGTTGCCGCGAGACGAGGTGGCGCGCGCGATCGTCGCGGAGGTGAAGGCTGGGCGCGGCAGCCCGCACGGCGGCGTCTTCCTCGATATCGCCTCGCGGCGGCCGGCGGACTACATCAAGCGCGCGCTGCCCAGCATGTACCATCAGTTCAAGCAGCTGGCCGACGTCGACATAACGGCCGCGGCGATGGAAGTTGGCCCGACGATGCATTACACGATGGGCGGCGTCCGCGTCGAGCCCGATACTGGCGCGGCCACGTTGCCCGGGCTCTTCGCCGCCGGCGAATGCGCTGGCGGCATGCACGGCGCCAACCGCCTCGGCGGCAACTCGCTCTCGGACCTGCTGGTGTTCGGTAGGCGGGCCGGGATGGGCGCCGCCGAATACGCCCTCGGCCTCGGCTCGCAGCCAGCGCTTACCGATGCCGATGTTTCCGCCGTCACCGCCGAGATGGACGCAGCCTTTAGCAGCGACGGCGACGAGAACCCGTACACAATCCAGTCGGATCTGCAGGACGCGATGCACACGCTCGTCGGCATTATCCGCACCGGCTCCGAGATTGAGGAAGCGCTCGGCAAGATCGCTGAGCTGAAGGAGCGCGCCGAGAGGGCCAGCGTCACCGGGAGCAAGGCGTACAATCCCGGCTGGCACCTGGCGATGGACCTGCGCTCACTCCTGACCGTCTCGGAAGCGATAGCCCGGTCCGCGGCAGAGCGGACCGAGAGCCGCGGCGGCCACACACGCGACGACTACCAGGAGACCGACCCCGAGTGGGGCAAGTGGAACCTCTCGCTGAGCCAGAACGCAGACGGCTCGATGAAGCTGGAGAAGACGCCGCTGCTGGAGATACCGGCTGATCTGGCGGCGCTGATCGAGGAGGCTGGATAGGTGCAGGGTGTTAGGTGATAGGTGTGAGTGAGCGTGTCCGTTCGCACAGGGATCTCGTCGTGTGGAAGAAGGCGATGGATCTCGTCGATGCCGTCTACCGGCGCATGGCGAAGCTTCCGCAACGCGAGACATACGGTTTGTGGAGCCAGCTCACCCGCGCCGCCGTGTCTGTGCCGGCCAACATCGCCGAAGGGCGTGCTCGGTCGACTGGGAAAGACTTCGCCAACTTCTTGTCGATCGCGAGGTCATCTCTGATGGAGATGGACACGCTAGTGACAGTGGCGAAGCGACAGCAGTACATCGACGGAGCAGCCGAAGCCCAGCTACTGAGCCAGATCGAGGAGGTCAGCAAGATGTTGAGCAGCCTCAGGCGCCGGATCGTTTCCAAAGGGGGCTCGTCATGAGCCGGGCTGACACCTCTCACCTATCAACTGGCACCAACCGCCAGGTGACGTTACAGGTGTTCCGCGGCGACGCCAACGGCGGCGAGTTCGTCGACTACACCGTCGAAATGGAAGAAGGGCAGGTCGTTCTCGATGTTGTGCTCACGGTGCAGGCGACGCAGGCCGGCGATCTGGCGGTGCGCTGGAACTGCAAGGCCGGCAAGTGTGGCTCCTGCAGCGCCGAGGTCAACGGCACGCCCTGCCTAACGTGCATGACGCGCATGAACACGCTGGACATGAGCCAGCCGATCAGCGTGGCACCGATCAAGACGTTCCCACTGATCAAGGACCTGGTGACGGATGTCTCGTTCAACTACGAGGGGGCGAAGCAGATCCCGGCGTTCGCGCCGCGCGCGCCCGACGCCGACGACGGATCCTATCGCATGATGCAGCAGGACATCGAGCGCGGGCAGGAGTTCCGCAAGTGCATCGAGTGCTTCCTCTGCCAGGACGTCTGTCACGTCATCCGCGACCACCCGGAGAACAAGCCGAACTTCATGGGCCCGCGCCAGTTCGTGCGCCTGGCGGAGCTGGAGATGCATCCGCTGGACACGGCCGACCGGACGGAGTTCATCCGTAAGGCCGGCGGAATCGCCTATTGCAACATCACGAAGTGCTGCACCGAGGTCTGCCCGGAAAGCATCCACATCACGGACAACGCGATCATCCCGCTCAAGGAGCGCGTCGCGGACAAGTACTACGACCCGTTCCGCTGGATCTTTGGCAAGCTGACCGGCCGCGATTAGCCCTGACGTCCGCTCGCCCTGAGACCCTCGAACGCAGGGCCTGCTATCATGTGCGGGCCTGGTCCGATGCGAATACTCTACTGGCTCGTAGCTGCCGCTGTGGCCACCGTCATCGTCGCCTGCAGCGGTGACAGCGCGCCGACGTCCACGCCTGCGAAGACGCCGCGCTCCCTCACGCCAACGACGGTGGCAACGCCCAGCCCGACCCGTCCTCCACCGCTGGCGACGCCTGCGCCGCTTCCCGGCAGCCTCGCGATCGTAAACGCGCGAATTCTCGACGGCACGGGTGCGCCAGCGATCGAGTCCGGATACGTGATCGTGCGGGACGGCTACATCGTCGAAGTGGGCGAGGGCGAGGGCGATCTGCCTCTGGACGCGCAGGTCATCGACGCTGACGGGCGGACGGTGATGCCGGGCCTGGGCGACGGTCACGTGCACACGACCCGGGCGTTCATAGTCAACACAGGGTATCTAGCGAGCTCTATCAACGAAAATGCGTACCTGCCGTTCCTCAGCGCCGGCCTCACCAACCTGCGCGACGTTGGTACAGCAACTGTCATACTAAAGGCGATCAAGGGGCAGACTGACGTCCAGACGCGGCTGGGCAACGCGCCGCGTATCACCTGGGCGGGGCCGCTCATCACGGCGCCCGGCGGGTACCCGTTTACGGTCGAGCGGTATTCGGCGGGTGGCCAAGAGGTGACGTCGACCGATGAGGCGGTCGATCTCGTGGACGCTATGGCATCGAGCGGTGCCCGTGTGATCAAGCTTGCGCTTGAGCACGGCTATTACGGCGACGATGGCTGGGCGGTGCTCGACCTCGTGACGGTACGGGCGATCACCGAGGCGGCGCACGAGCGCGGCCTGCTGCCCCACCACCTGCTTGTCGATCCCCGTCACATGGATGCGCTGCGGCGTCTCCACTTCGAACGTCGCGCCTTCCAGCGGTTCGATCTCGACGAGGTGCGAGAAGCCGACGGTCAGCACCAGCGTGCTGCCGCGCAGCTTAAGAATCGCCGTGGGTGTCGGTGCCGGACCGCGTCGTCCCATCACTTACACTCCCAATCGTGTGCGCCGCGTCGAGTCGCCATGAATGCCCCGCAGCCCGGCTACCCCCCCCCTATGTAAAACCCTCGACAAAACGTGCGCGCCTGGCCACGCGGTCAAGGGCGCCGGAGCTGTAGAAATTTGACCGGCTTACCCCCCCGCGCGGTTGTCGTGACCAGGCG
>JADFTG010000022.1 GCA_022560365.1 Chloroflexota bacterium
CAGCGTCATCACCGAAAGCGTTCCGTCTTTCACCAGGCATTGCTTGGTGATGGGCCGCGCCCGCGCCTGCCGCACATACTCGGTCAACACGTCCGGGTCCTGCACCTTGGGCGCGTAGTCCGCCAGGTTTTCCAGGATTGTTCTGAGATCCCGGATGGAAATCTGTTCCCGCAAAAGATTCTGAAGCACCTTCTGGACTTTGCCGAGGGTCATCAGGTTGGGCACCAGCTCTTCCACCACCTTGGGGTTGGTTTCCTTGAATTTGTCGAGCAGAGTCTGCACTTCCTGACGGCCCAGCAACTCGTGCGCGTTGCGTTTGATGGTTTCCTTGATATGGGTGGTGATCACCGTCGCCGGGTCGACCACGGTATAGCCCGCCATTTGCGCTTCCTGCTTGGCCGAGGCGTTGATCCAGATCGAAGGCAGGCCGAAGGTCGGCTCCTGGGTTTTGACGCCGGCAATTTCCTTTTCGGTTTTGCCGGGACTCATCGCCAGCAAGCGGCCATCATCACAGAGCCGCGGGCGACTTCCACGCCTTTGATCAGAATCGCATAGTCACTGGCTTTCAACTGCAGGTTGTCCCGAATATGCAAAGGCGGGACGATAAAACCCAGATCCAGCGCGAACTGCCGGCGAACGGATTTGATGCGCTCCAGCAATTCGCCGTTGCGGTCGGCGTCGAGGAAGGTGGCAGCGGCTTCGAAGCCGTTCTCGTTGCAGAACTGCATGAACGCCTCGCTCTGTTCGGCGAGGGAGCGCCTCTTCGATTCGCGGAAGTAGCCTATCGCTCTCATGTCAGACGAAGACCAGGATGCGCTCGCAGCTGACGCACTGGACGAGCGCGCCGGGGTTGCGGGCCTTCTGGATGATGTTGCGGGGCAGGGTGATGCGGCAGCCCTGGCACATGCCGCGCTCGACGGTGGCGACGGCGGAACCATCGCGGCGGTTGCGCAGGATGTCGTAGAGGCTGAGCGCGGCGCGGTCGGCGGCGGCGCTCTGCTCTTCGCGGACGGCGCGCAGGCGCTCGATCTCCGGTTCAAGATCCGCCTTCTCAGCTTGAAGCTGGGACTGGCCGGCCTTCCAGCGTGCCTCGATGTCGGAGAGGATGGCCTGGGCCTGGGCGACCGCCGCCTCGCCTTCCTCGGTCTGCTCAAGGCTGGTGAGGAGGGAGTCTTCGCGGGTCTGAAGGTTGTTCTTGATCGACTTGAGGTCGGCGTCGAGGTCGGAGAGCTCTCTGGAGTCGGTGACTTCGCCGCCGTAGAGCCTGGCCTCGACTGTGCCGACCTTGGCGCGCACTTCGTCGGCCTCGAACTCGAAATCCGACTGCGTGGACTTGAGTTGGCGCAGGTGTTCGGTCGCGGCTTCGAGCCAGCCGCGCGCTGAGGTTAGCTCCTCGCTCTCGCCGAGTTGGCTCTCGATTTCCTCCAAGCGTGCGAGGGCAGAATCCAGGGCAAAGTCAGTCTCCTGGAGTGCGAAGAGGTCGGCAGCGACGGTCATTACTTGCGAGGACATCCGGGTTGGGGCGGGCTGTTGTGGACAACCCTGCTGGCGGATTATAGACTCAGCTTGGAAGCGATTGCAACTGGTGTTGCCCAACGCGCCAGCCCCTCTTTCCCACAGATTTTTTCGAGCCTCATTGCATGCAACTTCACGTCCTTCAAGACCTGCGCCGGAAGCTGGGAAGCGTCAGCGAATACGAACTGGAAGAGGAGCGAGTCGTCGCCGGTGACCTCGTTCTGCGCGACCTGCACGGGACGGTGAGCCTGCTGCGAACGGACCGCGGCCTACTGGCGGCGATGGACGCAACGGCGAAGCTGGAAGAAAGCTGTTCGCGCTGCCTCGCCAGCGTCCTGGTCAGCGTGGACGTCCGCTTCCAGGAGGAGTACGTGCCGGTGGTGGATGCGGACACGGCCGGGCGGATCTATCTGGCCGACGACGATGAGGCGTTCCGCATCGATTCGGAGTTCTGGCTCGATTTGCGGGAGGGGCTCCGGCAATATATCCTCATGAGTGAGCCTTTGAAGCCCCTTTGCAGGGACGATTGCGCCGGCCTCTGCCCCCTTTGTGGAGCGGATCTCAACGCGAGGCCGTGCAATTGCCAGCCCGAGACCGACGAGAGATGGGACGCGCTGGCGGGGCTCAAGCAAGAGATGGACGAAGGGGAGTAACGTGGCACCGCTACCAAAGAAGAAACGATCAGTATCGCGCAAGAGGCGTCACCGGACGCACATCGCGGCGACGGTCCCGCATCTGATTGTGTGCACGCAGTGTCACAGCCCGAAGCGTTCCCACCAGGCCTGTCCCGTGTGCGGAACGTACAACGGCCGACAGGTGCTGGACGTGGCCCGCGAGCCGCGGACGCCTACCGCATAACCCAGCATTGTTGCGTGATATACTCGGCTGGCTATGAGACGCGGACTTCTTTACATACTGCCCCCGCTTAGCCTGCTCCTGGCCGCCAGCGCCGCGATGACCTACTTCATCTGGTGGGACGCGACGCACTGCACGTTTTGCCGCACGCGCCTCGATGAGTTCGCCCGCTGCCCCAATCCGGACTGCACCTTCGGCAGGCTGACCCGCGAGCAAGACACGAGCGAGTAACGCTATCGCCGTATGAACGAGGCGACATCACCTTCACGGCTCACGGCAGACCGCTTGCTCCAGCTATCCGTGGATCCGGAGCTGGCACTCGTATTCCCCGGACAGGGCTCACAAAAAGTGGGCATGGGCCGGGCCGCAGCAGCATCGTCGGAGACGGCAGCTGGCGTCTTCGCCGAGGCGGACGAGGCGCTGGGATTCGATCTCTCGCACCTCTGTTTCGAGGGCCGGAGGAACGCCTGAAAGAGACGGCCAACACGCAGCCGGCGATCCTGGCGGCATCAGTCGCCGTCCTCGCCGCGGCGCTGGACGCCGGCACGATCGACCGCCGGCCAGCGCTCGTTGCCGGGCACAGCCTGGGCGAGTATTCGGCGCTGGTCGCGGCCGGTGCGCTGGAGTTCGGCGCGGCGATGCGGCTGGTCCGTGAACGCGGTCGGCTAATGGACGAAGCCGGTCAGGCGTCGCCGGGCACCCTGGCGGCGGTCGTCGGCCTGGACGAGGCGACGGTCGAGGAGATCTGCCGCGAGTCCGGCGCCGAGGTCGCGAACTACAACGCCGCGACGCAGACGGTCGTCGGCGGCCCGCCGCAGGCCGTTGAGCGGGCGTGCGCGCTGGCAAAGGAGCGCGGGGGCCGCGGACTGCCGGTGAAAGTGTCCGGCGCGTTCCACACGTCGCTAATGGAGCCGGCGGCAGAGGCCTTCGCGCGCTTGCTCGCAGACGCCGAAGTTGGCGAGCCGGTGATCCCGGTCGTCGGTAATGTGAGCGGCCAGACGCTGGCCTCAGCCGCGGACGTCCGCGCGGACCTGGAGCAGCAGATCAGACGGCCAGTGCGCTGGCACCAGTCGATCGATGCGATGGAAGCGGCCGGTGTGCGGCGAGCGATCGAGGTGGGGCCGGGCAAGGTCCTGACGGCGCAGCTCAAGCGCAGCCACCCCGGCCTCGACGCGCGGTCGATCGAGGAGATTTCGGAGACGGCCAATGTTTGACCTCTCCGGCAAGGTGGCGCTGGTGACCGGCGGCTCGCGGGGGATTGGGCGCTCGATCTGCACACAGCTCGCCGAGCAGGGCGCCGCCGTGGCGATCAACTACAAGCAGAGCGCTGAACAGGCAGAAGACCTGCGCCAGAAGATCGCGGCCGACGGCGGCAAGGTGATCACCATTCAGGCGGACGTGCGCAAGCCCGACGATGTAGGGCGGATGATTGAGGAGGCGGTGGCCGCGCTGGGACGGCTGGACGTGCTGGTAAACAACGCCGGCTTCAACCGCGACACGCTGATCCTGCGCATGTCGCTAGAGGACTGGGACGAGGTGATGGAGCTAAACCTGCGCGCGGTATTCATCTGCACGAAGGCGGTGCTGCGGACGATGATGAGGCAGCGCTGGGGCCGGATCATCAACATCGGCAGCGTGTCCGGGCTGACAGGCAACGCCGGACAGGCGAACTACGCCGCGGCGAAGGCCGGGCTCGTGGGCTTCACGCGAGCCGTGGCGCGGGAGATGGGCTCACGCAACATCACCTCGAACCTGGTGATGCCGGGCCTGGTGATAACGGAGTTGACGAAGAACATCCGCCAGGAGATCGTCGACGGCGTGAAGCAACGCCTGCTGGTGGACCGCCTGGGCAAGCCGGAAGACATCTCGGCGTCAGTCGTCTATCTGGCGTCGGACGAAGCGGAATACATCACGGGTCAGGTGCTGTCGGTGGACGGCGGGCTGGGGCTCTAAGAATGGCGGGAAAGAGGCGCAAGGCCCGGCGGATCGCCCTGCAGTCGCTGTTCGAGCTGGACACTGTGGGGCACGAGCCGGCCGACTGCGTATCGCGCATCGCGAAGGAGGCGTCGGCGTCGAAGGAGATCGCAGCGTACGCCCACGAGCTCGTAAACGGCGTGGGCGAGAACCGGAAGCGGATCAACGAGATTATCGAGGAGACAGCGCCGGCCTGGCCACTGGACCAGATCGCCGCGACGGACCGGAATATCCTGCGCCTTGCGATATACGAAATCGTCATCGATAATAAGGTGCCAATGCGAGCCGCCATAAACGAAGCAATCGAGCTGGCCAAGGAGTATGGCGGCGATAATTCCCCCAGATTTGTAAACGGCGTCCTCGGTTCAGTGAGCGCTCTAGTCACGGCTGACCGAGGCTAAGGAGGTACCCGCGTGGCATCCGTTTTCGAGAGAGTGCAGAAGATCATCGCCGAGCAACTCGGCGTCGAAGAGTCAGAGATCAAGCTGGAGACGTCGTTCGTCGACGACCTGAACGCTGACTCGCTGGACCTGGTCGAGCTGATCATGTCGCTGGAAGAGGAGTTCAGCGAGGAGGGCGGCCGGACGGTGGAGATCTCGGACGAGGACGCTGAGAAGATCCTTACGGTGAAGGACGCGGTGAGCTACATCGACAAGCAGAGCGGATCAGGCGACTGACCGGCCCGGCAGCGAACGCCGGGACTGTGTCCCCCGCCTGACGGCGGGGGATTGTCGTATCCTAGTTAGCGGATGGAGTAGATGAACTTTCTCGGCGTCGGAATGCCCGAAATCGTGCTTATCTCCCTGATCGCGGTGGTCGTGCTCGGCCCGGAGCGCTTTCCGCAGGCCGCGGTGCAGGTGGCGCGCGCGATCAAATGGCTGCGCGGCTACGCCACGGAGAACACCCGCGACTTGCGCCACGAGTTCGCGGAGCTGACGCGCGAGTACGAGGAGATGCGGGAGGAGCTGAACGAGGTGCGGCAGGCTGTGGGTAGCGGCGTCTCCGCGGCCACGAAAGAGATCAGCAAGGTCATCGAGGAGACGAAGCCCGCCCTCGAGGATGCCCGTCCGGACCGCATCGCCGGCGGCAACGAACCGATCATCGAACCCGGCGGCGAGCTGCCTCCCGAGCCGGACCGCTCCGACAACGGAGCGTAGCCGGAGGCCACCGGCCCAGGCAAGCGATGACGCGCAGCACCATGGCCGAGCAGCCTGCGCCCACTCCGAGTGAGACGCGGGGCGATGGGGCCCTGACGATCATCGAGCACCTGAAGGAGTTGCGTTACCGGGTGATGATGTCGTCGATCGGCGTCGTCATCGGGCTGGTGATCTCGGCGATCTTCGCGGACGACTTCATCGCACTGCTGAAGGAGCCGGCGGAGGAGCAGCACCCCGGTCTGCAGCTGCAGTTCATCGAGCCGTTCGAGAACTTCGTAACGTACTTCCGCGTGTCGCTGCTGGGCGGTCTCGTCGTGGGCATGCCGGTAATCGTCTACCACGGGCTGCGCTTCGTGACGCCGGCTCTGCGCGGGAGTGAGCGCCTGTGGCTGTACGGCACGGTCGTCGGCTCGACGGTGCTGTTCCTGGGCGGCGTGGCGTTCGCGTATTTCATCGCACTGCCGCCGGCGTTGAACTTCCTGCTGAACTTCAACAACGACCTGGCGGAGCCGAACATCCGCATCGGGAGTTATGTCGACTTCGTGACACGGCTGCTCTTCTGGACGGGCGTCTCGTTCCAAACGCCGCTGATCGTCATGTTCTTCGCACGCATCGGCCTCGTGCGCGCATCCCAGCTGCTGGCGTGGTGGCGCCTGGCGATCGTAGCGGCCTTCCTCGTCGCGGCGATCGTAACGCCGTCGATCGACCCGGTGACACAGTCGCTCGTGGCGGGGCCGATCATCGTGCTCTATTTCTTTGGGATCGCACTGGCGCTGATCGTGCAGCCGAGGCGCCCGAAAGAGCAATAGCGCCGGTTTGACCGGCAGATAGGCCGCGCGTATCATCGGCAATAGTGACAGAGCTTGAGACCCTCTACACGAAGATCATCACGTGTGAGTCCTGCGGCCTCTGCAAAACGCGCACTCACGCGGTCCCCGGCGAAGGCGCAGAGAACGCCGAGATCATGTTCGTCGGCGAGGGGCCGGGATTCCACGAGGATCAGCAGGGCCGCCCGTTCGTCGGAGCGGCCGGCAAGTTCCTGGAAGAGTTGCTGGGCTCGATCAACCTGACCCGATCTGACGTCTACATCTGCAACGTCGTCAAATGCCGCCCGCCCGGCAACCGCGACCCGATGCCGGAAGAGGTGGATGCCTGCCGCCCGTACCTCCTGCGCCAGATCGAGCTGATTGACCCGACGCTGATCGTGACGCTGGGGCGCTTTTCGCTCTCCTGGTTCTTCCCGCGCGACTCGATCGGCAAGGTGCGCGGCAGCCTGCGCCAGATGGGCGGCCGTCACTACTATCACGTCTATCATCCGGCGGCGGCGCTGCATAACGGCAACCTGCGGCAGGTGATTCTGGACGACTTCGCGAAGATCCCGCTGACGCTGGAGAAGATTCGCGAGGGTCAGCCGGTCGCGGCGGCGGCGCCCGCTTCGGTGGAACAGGGGCGGCTCTTCTAGCGTATGGCGCAGAAGTTGCGGGTGATCCCGTTCGGGGGCCTGGGTGAGATCGGCAAGAACATGCTCGCCCTGGAGACGAACGAGGACATGATAGTGATCGACTCTGGGCTGATGTTCCCGGAGGAAGACATGCTGGGCGTTGATCTGGTAATCCCGGACGTCACCTACATCAAGGAGCGCCTGAAGAAGCTGCGCGGCATTCTCATCACGCACGGACACGAGGACCACGTTGGCGCCCTGCCCTACGTGCTGCCGGCGCTGCGCGCGCCCAACGGGCAGCTGCCGACGGTCTACTGCACGCCGCTGACGCACGGCCTGATCACGGTGAAGCTGGAAGAGCACAAGCTGCTGAAGAAGGCGAACCTGAAGATGGTCGAGCCGGGAGACACCGTGAAGCTGGGCAATATGACGGCGGAGTGGATCCACATCACGCACAGCATTCCGGACTCGACGTCGATCGCCGTGAAGACGCCGCTGGGCACCGTATTCCACACGGGAGACTTCAAGTTCGACCACACGCCGGTGATGGGCGATCCGCCGGACCTGATGCGCATCGCTCAGATCGGGCAGGAGGGCGTCCTCCTGCTGCTGTCAGACTCGACCTACGCCGACACGGAAGGCTACACGCCTTCGGAGAGGTCTATCTCAGATACGCTGGACCGGATCATGGCAACGGCCGATGGGCGCGTGATCGTCGCCACGTTCGCGTCGCTGATCTCGCGGGTGCAGCAGGTGATCGACGCGGCGGAGCACAACGGCCGCCGTGTGTTCGTCACCGGCCGCAGCATGATGAATAACGTGCGAATGGCGCTGGAGCAGGACTATCTGCGCGCCGTGGACGACCCTCTGCAGCCGCTGGACCGAATGAGGAAGCTGAGGCCGGAGCAGATCGTGCTCCTAACGACGGGCGCGCAGGGCGAGCCGTCGTCGGCACTGGTGAGGATGGCGAACCGGGACCATCGGCACATCGATATCGTGCCCGGAGACACGGTTGTGTTCTCATCTTCGGCGATCCCGGGCAACGAGCAGCTGATCAACCGGACGATCAACAACCTTCACCGGCTGGGCGCGCACGTGCTCTTCAGCCGCATCGCGAACGTGCACGTGCGTGGACACGCGGCGCAGGAAGAGCTGAAGCTGATGATCAGCCTGACGCGGCCGGAGTACTTCGTGCCGGTGCACGGCGAGTACCGCCACCTGGTGATGCACTCACACCTCGCGCGCTCGATGGGCGTTCCGCCGGACAACGTCTTCACGATGGAGGACGGCGACGTGCTGGAGATCGACCGCCACCGGGCGCGCGTGGCAGAGCAGATTCCCGCCGACTTCGTATACGTGGACGGCCTTGCGGTGGGCGTCGACAACGTGGTGCTGCGCGACCGCAAGCTGCTTTCGGGGGACGGAGTGATCATCGCGATTGTATCTATCGACAGGCATACGGGTAAACCAATTGGCCGCCCGGACGTTGTATCTAGAGGATTTATAGAAGCTGACATGTCGGACAGCCTGATGGAAAAGGCCCGCGATGTCGTCGAAGAGGCGCTGGCGGGTCGGGAACACGTTGCCGACCGGGCGGACTTCAACGCCCGGGTGCATGATGCGTTGTCCCGCTATCTGTACAAGCAAACGCGGCGCCGGCCGATGATCCTACCGTTCTGCGTGGAGATTTAACACCCGCTATGTCTGTAAGGACCAAGCGGCGGCCTTCGCGCCGCGTCTCATCGAGCTACCGTCCGCGATCCAGCCCGGCGCGCAAGCGCCCGCCAAAGCGATCCGGCCGCGGGCCTTCGACGGGAACGCGGCTGCTGGCGGTCGCGGCCGGCGTTGTCATCGGCCTGATCCTCGTCTTCGCCTTCCTCGACCCACTCGTTAGCGCAGCGGAGGCAGTGCTGCGTACGCTTGGCCTTGGCGTTGCGCTCGTGGCCGCCGTCGCGGTCGCGGATATCTTCGTGGCGAGGCGCCAGCCCGAGCTGAGGCTGAGTTCCCTTCGCGTCGTCTTCGGCGCGCATTTGCTCGCGCTGTTCGTCTTCGGCGGCGGCGGCTTCCTCAAGCCGGATTGGTCGATCGGAGAGGTGCAGTTCGCGGAGGTATCGCTCGGCGGAAATCTGGGGAAGTTCTTCGCGGGCAGCCTCCCTGGCGGCGCCGCGTGGGCCGCGATCGGCGTGGCCGGGGTTTCGTTCGTCTCCCCCACCCGTGCACGGCAGGTCGTTGACGGCGTTTTCGCGGCTCTGAAGTGGGTGGCCTCGCTGGAGATACCACAGCGGACGTGGCGCGGCCTGCGATCGTTCTTCACGGCGCTGGTGCCGCAGGGCGAAGACGAGTACGAAAAGCAGATGCTGGAGGAGCCTTACGTCCCAAAGCTGGATGAAGAGTGGCAGGAGACGCCGCCGGAGGTCATCGAGGAGGCGGAGGAGGAAGCGGAGCCTGCCGAAGAAGAGCCGGAGCCCACCTCCGAGCTGCTGATAACGGCGGAGCCCGAGGAGGAAGCGGCCGGCTACCAGCGCACGCTGCTGATGGGCCGCCCGGCGGGTCGCGGCTGGGAGCTGCCGCCACTGGGCGAGCTGGCCGAGGCGGCCGAACTGGAAGTGCGCCCGGCCGACAACGAAGCGCGGTCGCGGCTGATCGTCGAGACGCTGGCGTCGTTCGGCGTCGACTCACGGGTGGTGTCGATCAGCCAGGGGCCAACGGTGACGCAGTTCGGCGTCGAGCCGGGATGGGACATCAAGACACGGCGGGTAGCGGTCCGCGACGAGAACGGCAGGCAGGTCATAGACAAGGACGGCAAGCCGGTCTCGCGCACGGAAGTGACGTCCAAGACGCGGGTGCGCGTGAACAAGGTGACGAACCTGGCGAACGACCTGGCGCTGGCGCTGGCCGCGCCGACTATTCGCATCGAAGCACCGGTTCCGGGCAAGCCGATCATCGGCATCGAGGTGCCCAACAACACGTCGTCGCTGGTCTCGCTGCGCAGCGTGATCGAGAGCACGGCGTTCGCGAAGGCGAACGCGAAGACGAAGATCGCGATCGCGCTGGGGAAGGGCGTCTCCGGCGAGTCCGTGGCAGCCGACCTTTCGAAGATGCCGCACCTCCTGATCGCCGGCGCGACGGGCAGCGGCAAGAGCGTCTGCATCAACTCGATCATCGCCTGCTTCCTCCTCCACAACACGCCGGAGGAGCTGCGGCTCGTTCTCGTCGACCCGAAGCGCGTGGAGCTTACGACGTTCTCCACTATCCCCCACCTGGCGTTCTCCAAGGTGATCACGGACGTCGAGGAGGTGCCGGGCGTGCTGC
>JADFTG010000281.1 GCA_022560365.1 Chloroflexota bacterium
CTTTGCCGGGAGCACGGGGGTGTCTCCCGCATCCGGCTTTATCACCCCATTCCTCGCAGGGGCCTTGCCTCGAAAGCCCCTTTCGCGTACGAGAGGGGGAGTGCAGAGGGGCGAAGCCCCTTTGCCGGGGGCACGGGGGTGTCCCCCGCATTCGGCTTTATCACCCCCTTCCTGGCGAGAGCCTGCCCTGAGCCTGTCGAAGGGAAGGGGGACGGGGGGATGGTCGAAAGGGCTGTTGGGCACCAACGCCCGCAGTAGCGGTGCCCCGGCTACCCTCGCAGGTCCTGGGAGGGCGGCGCGTCGGCCGTGAGGTCGGCGATGCGCTTCTCCAGCAGCTGGACGGCGCCGAAGTCCTCGTCGGCCAGCTTGTAGGCGCGGTCCACGTACACCTGCGCGAGCAGCGCGCCCGCGTCGGAGGCGTCGCGGGCGGCCGCGCGCACCTTGGCGATCCAGAAGTGCTCCGGCAGGAGCTGCTCCAGCGCCTCGAGCCCAGCCTCGGTCTCCTCGACCAGCGCCGTATCGCCGCCGCCCGCCGCGAAGCGCATCGCGCCGACGAGCTTCGAGAGCTCGCCGAGGCGGTCGCGCTCGCTCATGAGCTCGTACAGCACGCGCTGGACGTCGGCCGGTCCTGCGGTCGAGCCCTCGGCGTCGAGCGCCCGCGGCGCTTCCGACGGCGGGGCCGCGGTATCGGCGTATTGCCGGTAGAGGCGTTGGTACTCCTGGACCGCCTCGGCCGTCTCGTGCATCGCGGCGGCCGGGTCGCCGAGCACCACGCTGCCGCCGGAGACCAGGTCGTCGCCGCGGAGCGTCGCGAGGTTCCGAAGAAAATCCACGCTGTCCACGGACTCCGGCATGGGGGGCGCTGCGAAGCTGCCCATGCCCTCGCCCAACGCCTCTCCCGCCATGCCTCCCAGCTGTGCTGCGAGGAGCGGCGGCAGATACTTCCCGATGTCCATCGGGATGGGCAGGATCAGGACGTACGTGGCGATCACCTCGGACGTGGTGGGCGACTGGAAGTAGACGATGGCATGGCCTTTGGGCCGGCCGGCGTCACCGATATCGAACGTGAGGGCCATCCTGCGCTCCATGTGCTTACATTGCGTGGTCACCGTAAGGATAATCGAACCCGCACCCGATAAGGTGGCGCCCTCGCCGCCGTGGGTGGCGTCGCCGTCTCCGAGCTGCTGTTCCGCGGCACGCACGAAGGCCGCTTCACGCCCGCGCCGAGCAGCGTCGGCTGGCTTCTTCGCAGCGTCGTGCGCTTCGCGGCCTACCTCCCTTGGCTCGCCTACGAGATCGTCGTGGCCAACGTCTACGTCGCCTGGCTCGTCCTGCACCCGCGGCTGCCCATCGACCCGACGCTCGTGCGCTTCGACACGACGCTGGGGTCGGAGCGCGGCCAGGTGCTGCTGGCGCAGTCCATCACGCTCACGCCGGGCACCGTGACGGTGGATGCATCCAACGGCGTCTTCGTCGTCCACTGCCTCTCGCGCCGCTCCCGTGAGGGCCTCGCCGAGGGCGGCATCCAGCGCAAGATCGCGTCCATCTTCGAGGAGACGGCGCCCGCGGCCGTCGTGCTGTCCGACATCGAAAGGCCGGACCAGGTGCCGCGGTGACCGATGTGTTCACGCTCGGAGCCGCCGTCGTGGTCGCGGTCAGCGCCGCCGGCTTCTACCGCATCATCGCCGGCAGGACCGTCTATGACCGGCTCCTGGCGGCGGGGGCGGTGGGGACGAACGCGATCGTGCTGCTGGCGCTCACCGGCTTCATCTTCGAGCGGCCGGAGGCTTTCGTGGACCTGGCGCTCGCCTACGCGCTCTTGAACTTCATCGGCGCGGTGGCCGCGGGCAAGTATCTGGAGCGCCACCCCGTGGAGGACGCATGAGCATCGCCGGCACGGTGCTGCTCGGACTCGGGCTGTTCTTCATGGCGGCGACCGCCATCGGACTCGTGCGGCTGCCCGACTTCTTCACGCGCGTCCACTCGGTGTCGAAGTCCGAGACGCTCGGCATCACGCTCGTGCTCCTGGGCCTCGTCGCGCACCAGGGGTTTGACCAGACGAGCCTCAAGCTGGGGCTGATCGCGCTGTTCGTGCTCATCACGAACCCCGTGGCCGCGCACGTGCTGACCCGCTCCGCCGTCCGCTCGGGGCTCATGCCGTGGCGCCGGCCGCGGCCCGGTGCGGGGGGCAACGGCTGATGGTCTGGGAGCTCGAGCTAGCGCTGTTCGGGCTGCTGGTCGTCAGCGCCATCGTCGCGCTGCAGCTGCGCGATCTCATCGCGGCGGTCGCGGCGCTCTCGGTCTACAGCTTCATGGCCGCGGCGCTCCTCGCGATGATGGGCGCCGTGGACGTCGCGTTCACCGAGGCCGCGCTCGGTGCCGGCATCACCGGCGTGCTCTTCATCGGCGCCATCAGCCTCATGCACCGGAGGTCGGTCGATTGAGGTGGCTCACGGCCGCGCTGCTGCTCCCGCTGGCGGCGCTCCTCATCTACGTCTCCGCGGACCTGCCTGACCGCGCGGACCCGGACG
>JADFTG010000282.1 GCA_022560365.1 Chloroflexota bacterium
GCCTGGGTTCCCTTCCAATCAGTTTCCCTATTCGGGGTTATAGACGCTGTAAAGTGGCCTTTCGTAGCATCCGCCCGTTATACGGCCCGCCGCTAGCTGCAGACGGCTCCGCGGGCGGCGGACGATACCAGTCGGGCGTACTTGGCCAGGGCCCCCGTTGTGTACTTCGGTTCCGGGGCGGTCCACTGGCTAAGACGCCGCTGCAACTCCTCGTCGCTGACCTCCAGCTGTATTTTCCGGTTGGGAATATCAAAGCTGATCGTGTCGCCTTCCTGGATGAGCGCGATCGGGCCGCCGACCGCCGCCTCCGGTGAGATGTGCCCGACGGCGAAGCCGCGGGTCGCGCCGGAGAAGCGCCCGTCCGTGATCAACGCCACATCTTCGTCCATCCCCTGGCCGGAGAGCGCTGCCGTGACGGCGAGCATCTCACGCATGCCGGGACCGCCCTTCGGGCCTTCGTGGCGGATGACGACGACGTCGCCGGACTTGATCTCGCGCCGGCGGACGGCCTCGAACGCGTCCTCTTCGCGGTCGAAGACACGGGCCGGGCCGGAGTACTGCGTCTTCTTGACGCCGCTCGTCTTCATCACTGAGCCTTCCGGCGCCAGGTTGCCCTTGAGCACGACCAACGTACCAGCCGGATCGAGTGCCCTGTCCAGCGGAACGACGACTTCGCCATCGGCGGAGGGCGGCGCGTCGAACACCAGGTCTTTCAGGTTCTCCGCTATCGTCTTGCCCGTGACGGTCATACAGTCGCCGTGTATGAGGCCAGCGTCCAGCAGCTCCTTCATCACGCGCGGGGCGCCGCCGGCCGCGTGCAGGTCGCTCTGCACGAATCGTCCGCCCGGCCGCATGTCGGCGATGTGCGGCACCCGTCGGGCGATGGCGTCGATGTCGTCCAGCGTCAGCTCGATGCCGACTTCGTGGGCGATCGCCGGCAGGTGCAGCGCCGCGTTCGTCGAACCGCCGATGGCGACGACGACCGCGACCGCGTTCGCGAACGCCTGCGAGGTCAGGATGTCGCGCGGGCGGATGTCCCGCTCCAGCAGCGACATCACGCTGCTGCCGGCCCAGCGGCAGAGCTCCGTACGCTCGCTCGCGATGGCGGGCATCGAAGCGCTGAACGGCAGCGCGATGCCCAGCGCCTCGCTGGCGCAGGCCATCGTGTTCGCCGTGTACATGCCGCCGCACGAGCCTTCGCCCGGACAGGCCACGAGCTCCAGTTCGTGTTGCTCGGCCTCCGTCATGCGGCCGGCTTCGACGGCGCCGACGCTTTCGAAGACGTCCTGCACCGTCACATCTTTGTCGTTCCAGCGGCCCGGCATAATGGTGCCGCCGTAAACGAACACGGACGGCACGTTCAGCCGCGCCATCGCCATGATCGTCGCCGGCAGGCTCTTGTCGCAGCCGGCGACACCGACCAGCGCGTCGTAACCGTGCGCGAAGACCATGAGCTCGATCGAATCAGCGATCACCTCGCGGCTAACGAGTGATGCCTTCATGCCTTCGTAGCCCATCGAGATGCCGTCGGTCACGGCGATCGTCGTGAACTCGCGCGGCGTGCCACCGCCGGCACTCACACCTTCCTTCGCCCAGCCGGCGAGGCGGTTGAGGTGCACGTTACAGGGCGTCGCCTCGTTCCAGGAGCTGACGACGCCGATGATCGGCTTCGCCAGGTCTTCGTCGGTCAGGCCCATGGCGCGCATGTAGCTGCGAGCCGGCGCGCGCGCGTACCCGGCCCGGTAGACGATGTCGCTCGGGCGTTTCTTCTCTTGCGTGGTCGGCATGTTATTCGTCACCATCACTTCGTCCTTGCACTAAAAAACCCGTCCCCCTGAAGGGACGGGACACTGAGGTCTCGCGGTACCACCCTTGTTCCCCGATCAGATCGGGGCTCTCGGAACGCTGTAACGGGCGCACCCGACGGGGCCTACTGGTCCGGTTCGGCCCTGTGGCTCTAGGGCGACTTCACGGCGTCTCTGCTACCGGGCTCTCAGCTAACCCCGGCTCTCTTGAGCCGACTACCGTTACTGGCTCCCTGTCGAAGCCGATACAACACCCACCCCGCTAAGAGCAGGCCTAATTTGAACGCATTGTATGTGTTGATAAGTGGACGCGTCAAGGTGCTGGCTACTTGCCCGCCAGGCCGCGGGGCACTTCTGCGTGCTGTACGGCTCGCTTCGCGCTCCGGCTACGAGCCGATGCCGACGGGCAGCTGCAGCACGTCGTCCACGCGTACGCTGTTGTCGCCGAACCAGCCCTGGTTGACCTCGACGGCGTAGCGGTACGGTCGCGGCGCGAAGATGCGCTCCTCGGACAGCGGCTCCATGTCCTGGATGTCGATGATCACGCCGCCCGCTGTCACAAACGCGATCGACAGCGGGATTACCGTGTCCCGCATCCAGAAACCGGACTGCGTGTCCGCCGGCCAGACGAAGAGCATGCCGGCGTCGTCCGGCAGCGACTGGACGTTCATCAGGCCCTGCGCTCGCTCTCCCTGCTCGTCCGCCACCTCGACGT
>JADFTG010000283.1 GCA_022560365.1 Chloroflexota bacterium
CCCCGCCGAGGGCGTCGGCGCGCCGCTGGGCGGCCGCCTGCACGAGTACTACCTCTCGACCGCCGGCCTGACGATCGCCGCCGGCACGAGCGAGATCCAGCGCAACATCATCGCCGGCCGCGGCCTGGGTCTCCCCCGAGGCTGACGCTGCACTTCGACACGGTCCCCGCGCTGCCGCCACCGAGGCGGGCGACGCCGCTCACGCACATCGCCGTCATCCTCCTCGCCCTGGCCGGTGGCGCGCTGGGGATCGTCGGCGCCGTCATCGCCGAGATCGGATCGGGAGGCTTCCTCCTTCTGATCTTCATCGGAGCGCCAATAATCGAAGAGATCTTCAAGCCGATCGGCGTCTACCTCGGCCAGGTCTGGTTTTCTCAGGCCCTGCGCAACCGCATCTACGTCGCCCTCCTCTGCGCGCTGGGCGGCGTGGTCTTCGGCCTGATCGAAAGCTGGGTTTACATCAACGTCTACGTCGACGACCCGTCCGGCGCCTACACGCAGTTCCGCTACACCGTGCCCGTGGCGCTCCACGGCGCCGCCAGCTTCATCGTTGGCCTCGGCCTGACCTATGCTGTCGTCGACTGGGTGAACGGCCGGGGCGAGCTTCCGAAGTCGTCGCGCAACTTCTACGTCGGCGGCGTCCTCCTGCACGCGGTCTACAACACCAGCGCCGTGATCCTCGCGGTTGCCGGCGTCCTCGACGACTTCTAGGCAACAACCTCCGTATACTGGAGACTGATGGACTTCGAGACGACGACCACGAACTGCCCGATCTGCGACGCCGACGTCGAGGTCCCGGCCGACCTCTTCGCCGGCATGGCGCAGATGCCGAAGGTGATCGCACGCGCCTTCAAGGAGCCGCACGCGAAGGGGGGCGGCGAAGGCTGGTCGCCTTCGGAGATCGTCGCCCACCTGGCAGACGTCGAGGTCGGGCTCGGCTGGCGCATCCGGCAGACGCTGGCGGAGGACCGGCCAGAGCTGCAGCCGTTCGACCAAGACACGTGGGCCCAGGCGCTCGACTACAAGGCCCGCCATCTGGCGACGTCGCTCGCCGCCTACGGTGCGAACCGCCAGCTCAACCTCGAGCTGCTGCGCCGCGCGGGCGAGGCGGGGATGGCGCGCATCTACCGCCACCCGGAGTTCGGCGAGCAGCCGATCAGCGTCCTCATCACGCACATCGCCGACCACGACCTCGCCCACCTGCGCCAGATCCGCAGCGGCTAGGAGGCGTCCGCCCCCGCTCAGGCTGAGTCGGCCCGAATCCGGCGGAACTCTTCGCTGACAATGCGCCACACCTTCTCGCTGTCCGCGCAGCGGATCGACATCGACTCCGTCGCGCGGTAGCTCCACGCCGCCAGGTGCGTCGCGCCGACTTCCTCGGCGATCCGCGCGCCCATCCGCAGCTCCTCCTCGCGGCCGGCCGGGACGCGAAACGCCTGTAGCCACAGCTGCAGCTCGCGGCCGTGCTTGCGGGCCGATTCGGCGGCCGCCTCGCTGTAGACGCGCATGAAAAGCTCCGGGTCGCTGCCGAAGAGGTACCAGTACGGGTCCGTCCCGAAGATATCGAGGTCGGGGATCGCCGCCGCGCGGTCGAAGTCGCCGACGCCCATGTGCACCATCGCCTCGATGGCAGACGCCGACACCCCGCCTGACCGCCCCTCGATCGCCTTCCGCAAGCGCTCGGCCGGCTCCGGAAAGCCATAGCCGGCAAGGTCGGTCGGGATCAGACAGAGAGCGTTGCGCATCCCCTTTTCGTGGCCGTAGCGACAGAGCTCCGTCAGCACCTCCACCACCGCCGCCTCGTGGAACGCCTTCATCTCGGCCGTGAACTCGGCCGGCAGGTCACCGCCGAATCGCTCACGGCAAGAGTCGCAGTAGCAGGCCCAGGCCGGGGTGAAGTCGCCCACGGCAAGCCCGGTGTAAAAGTGTGGCTCGTCCCAGAACAGCACTTCGCCCTCGGCCGCCGCGCAGGCGTCCACCCAGCCGCGCAGGAACTCTCGCGTCGCCGGGTGGTTCGGGCAGGCGAAGGGCACGCGGCGCCCGTCCGAGAGCAGCTGCCAGGTCTCCGGGTGCTCTTGCGGGAAGCGCGTGAACGTCTCGCCGGAGAAGACGCCAGCGAGGCCCCACGGGTCGAACCAGACCTCCATTCCGGCCTCGCGCGTCGCCTTGGCGATGTCGCGAACGGCGTCGCGGTAGAACGCCAGGTCCGTCTCGGTGAAGCAGTGGACGACGTAGGTACAGCCAGCATCCACCATCTCTTGCAGGTCGGCGCGGACGTGCCGCAGGTCGCGCGAGGAGAAGTAGCTGACGCCCGTCTGCATAGCCGGAGTATAGCCTCGCGCGCCGCGGTCCAGCGAGCGATCACTGGAGCATGGCCGGTTGGTTCGGCCGCGACGCTTCGATATGATGGCTCCCGTCATGCCCAGCGAACGATCCGTTCAACCCACCGGCAATCCCTTGCATTTCTTCTTCCGCGATGCGCTCCTCGTCGGCGGCGAAGCGACGCGAC